>JAICTW010000213.1 GCA_025936195.1 Flavisolibacter sp. | reverse complement strand
TTAAACCGATGATCCAGTTAATACAAAGCAACAAGCCTATGCGGAAGAACATGGCCAGCATCAGTCCAATATTCCTTGCACGGCGTTGCCGCTGTTTGGATAAGCCTTCTTACGCTTAGTTTTCTGGAGATAGTTTTGGGAATTGATAATATCATTTTCATTTCCATTGTGGCTGGGAAACTGCCCAAACAACGACAACGCCGTGCACGGCATATTGGATTATTACTGGCCATGTTGTTCCGTGTAGGTTTATTGCTTTGCATTAACTGGATCATCAGCTTAACCGATCCAGTTGTAACCATTCCTGCATGGAAAGGATTGTCAAACGGTCCGCTCGCCTTAAGTATAAAAGACCTGATATTGATAGCAGGTGGTGTGTTTTTGATTGTTAAAAGCACTCTGGAAATTCATCATAAGTTTAAACGCGACACAACTTCTGAATTAAAAAAGGAATCAAAGGCCATTGGCTTCGGTACTGTTATTCTTCAAATTGTACTGGTGGATGCCGTATTTTCTTTCGACTCTATTTTAACTGCAGTTGGACTGGTGGACAGTGTTATTGTTATGATCATTGCCGTAATCATTTCCATTGGCATCATGATGCTTTTTGCAGGGCCTGTAACCAGTATCATCAACAAGCATCCTACACTTCAAATGCTGGCACTTTCTTTTTTAGTAGTGATTGGAGTTGTGCTCATTGCAGGCGGGTTGCACCAGGAGGTAAGCAAAAGCATCATCTATTCCTGCCTTGGCTTTTCGTTGATAGTGGAGTTGTTGAATATACGTTTAAGAAGGAAGGTTGAAAATGCGTGAGTGAATGATCAGACTTGAGGTGTATTAATTTTTTGACATTGCATTTGCAGAGCTAGGCGTAAAGACAGGATGATCAGCTTTAATTCTGTTCAATACAGTGAAGTTAAGTGACCCCGGAGAGACTCGAACTCTCGGCCCGCTGATTAAGAGTCAGCTGCTCTACCAACTGAGCTACGGAGTCAAAGGACAGCAAATGTATAACAATAAAAAAACCGGAAAAAGAACTTCCGGTTTTTTTGAACGATGATTGCCATAACAATTAAAAAGTTTTGGAAAGGCTATCTGCTTTTTGCAAGATGCTCAAACAAACGGTATGCTACAAGAGAAGAGGAGGTAAAAGATTTTGTTTCTGTTTAAAAATCACAAGCGCCAGGCGAACAGTTGAACACCAAATTGCGTTCATATTTGTAGAAGTTCAGCCAAATGATTGTAGAAAACAGGAAATGGAATTTATCCTTAGCACAATAAAATTGAATAGTCTTTTCAACACAATTATAAAATGGAACTCAGATCAATGGCATTGAGATAAGACTGAAGTTGATCTTCATCGTTAAATGTTTTGATACAAGCGATGCCATCATAACAGGTATGATATTGCATCTCTACATAAAAATTATGAAGGCGGTAAAGAGCCATATAGTATTTGCCTTCTGAACGATAAGCAATAGGTACTCCTTTTTTCCAGGTAAGGCAGGCTTTTGTTTCGGCACTCAAATTTTCGAACAGGTGGATTTGCATAAACAGGCATTAAGTTGATATTGGACGGAGAAAGCCAGTCTGGAAGAAAATTGTGCTTATGATATTCAGCCATGTACAAGATATAAATTTTTAAGTAGAAGGAAAATCCTGCGGAACATTCTTTTTCCTAAAGAGAAAGTCTTTAAGCGAGGTTTTACATTTCTAATCTGATTCTAATCCGATCTTATCACATCTGATCTTTGGTGCTTTTACTTTTACAACTGTATAGAAATTCTTCTCAAAAAGAATCTTGGTTATTGCCCCTGTATTCACAGGGGCTTTTTAGTTGAATTTCCTATTCATCCACTGTAGCCATAGTTGGTAAGCAGGGCGTTCCATATTGTTCTCATCAACCAAACCTGTGTCCTGCCATAAGCCAAAAAGGTCTTCGTATTGTCCTAACGATTTCAAACGCTTGCAGCCTGCATCATAATCTGCATAACAAAACCAGATCAGGAATTTTGCTTTTCTGGAATTGCATAGCCGGCAAATGAGGTCCAAATAGCTATTTTGCCATTGAGCAGTTCCTTTTTTATTCAGTGAGAAAGAAGGAATGATCAGGTCCTGTGCTATGTAAGCTGTTTCGGCAAAGCCCCAGGGTTTGGAAGGAGCAAGGTCTAAGAACCTGGTAAAATAATTTGCCGGAAGCTTTTGAGGATCGGTGTTTCCATCTGCCGTTGATGATGCAGAAGTATAGGGATAAGCACTGAGCGAAATATAATCGGTGTAAGAAAGCAACTGCGAAGCATAGGACAGTGCAAGCGGATCTTCATTCACCATGAAGCTTATGAAGAAAGACAATTGCGGATATTTTGTTTTTAGCTGCGTAAGCACTTTTGATAAAAAATCTTTGTACAAAGCAAATTGAGCAGCATCCCAATGAACATCATTGCTTTCCACACCATAATTAACCAATTGAGGTTGCAACTGGTCAATCAAATAACTAATATACCGGACATAAGCAGTTACTACTTTGGCATCATTAAAGGGAAGTTGCTTCCAGTAGTTTTTAATACTATCACTGATACTATTATCGGCATGAGTATAATAGTCTGCTTTTTCATGCCGAAGAATATTAAGAGCCGCTACACTTAAAAAGATTTTTTTTCCAGGAGCTGTTTTTGTTTTACGATAAGCAACATCGTTTTGCAATTGCTGAGGCTAGGGTAAATTATTGTAAGCTTCTTCGTAAGGAATGCCTTCATCAAAATGATGCGATACCATATCGCAATGTTCATTGATGAACTGATAGGCATTCTCAACTGCTTCCGGGGTAAAATCGGCAGGCCATGGCGTTACTGCCATGTAAAAAGAACGGCTTTCTTCCTGCGTTTTCTTTTTGGTGCAGCCTGCCAGCAGGCAAATGAATGTAAGAATACCAAGCGCTGTTTTCATAAACGGTAGTTATTTAGAAAACGCACTTAAAAAATTTATATTGCTTCGGCATTTTAATGACTTTCGTGAGCTGGTATAATTTTTTGAACGCTGTCTGAAATTTTTTTTATGCCAAGATGGTTAAGAGCTTTGATCGCCGGATACGGCGCTAAAAAACTGGGTGGCGGTTGCCTAAGCACAATCGTCGTTTTTATAGTGCTGTACTGGCTTTTGGGACAACATTGCTAATTGTCTGGCATCAATTTCGTTTCTTCATTTAAAAAGAAGTATGAAAAACAAACAGGAAGCACCCGCCGATCGCCAACTGGATGTGCCTGCGGAAGCAAACCGCGATGAGCACATTAATTTTTTGAAAGTTGAGGAAGAAAGCGCAAAAAATTTTGCTATAGATAAGGACAGTGTTACAGAACGCAGGGAAGAATGGGAAAAAGGCCTGGAAGAAGGCAGGGAGAGTTGGCAGAAAGCGGCCAATTTAAATGATGAAGAAAGACCTCAATCAAATAAAGATGATGACGATACACTTGGGCAACAGTAAACCTGCTAGTGTAGATAGCTAAAAAAAATCCGGAAAAAGCTTTGAATTTCTTTTCTAAAAACCTTTTAAAACAGCCAGTCAGCTTTGAAGATGTGGCAATGCATTTGCGGTAAATAAGAAAAGAAGGTTATGAAACGAATGTTCATGTGCGTGTGGATTTTATTCTTTCTAAGTGCGATAGCACAGTCGCAGGCCAAATCAAATCAAACCACTAAGCAAACGTCCAAATCAACTCAGTCAGCCATAAAGAAGAAAGCTTCGTCTAATTCATCTAATGTCACAACATTAAATTCCAGTTCAGCCTATCCTGCAAAAATTAATCTGAATGCAGCTTCCATAGCAGAAAATACCTATACTGTTTCCGATCCCATCATCAGGGCGTTGGATGCGAGGGCCAACGGCGCTGATATAAAGATCAACAAATCAGGCATAGTGGGAATGCCTAAACGGGCTTATGGTTTTGCCAATGGACATTTAGTATTAAAAACTACAGGAGCTGTTACAACAGGTACACAAACAGGCAGTGGAGCGGTGGCTACAGGAACCAGTCAGGGTACGTTTGGCAGCAATGGTCCGGCCATGGAGGTCAATGGTAAAAATCCTTACGCCGGCACTATTATGTGGGGCAATGTTTTAAATATGTACCTGCCCAGGCCGGAAACATCAGCAGGGCGGAACCCTAAGAAATAATAGCAGGGCAAGGTTAGATAGGTTAAGGAGTCCGCAAGAACTGATCACTGCTTGTTTTCGGCAGTTCTCTCTAAAAGCTTTTCTTCGATGATCTGTTTTAAAATATTTTTAGGCAGGGCTCCTTTCTGCATCATAGGGTTGCCTTCCACGGGAATGAACAGCAAGGTTGGAATGCTTTGAATACCGAAGAGGGAAGACAATTCCGTCTCCTTGTCCGTATCTATTTTATAAATCACCAAATTATCCTTGTATTCTTCAGATAATTCTTCCAGAACCGGCGCAACGGACTTGCAGGGACCGCACCAATCGGCATAAAAATCAACAATGGCCGCTTTGTCTCCCTTGAATTTCCATTCCTGCTCGGTTTCGTAATTAAAAATGTTGTCTTTAAAGCCCTGAGCTGTTAAATGTATTGTTGCCATAATATGGACTTTGTCAAATGAAATGCCATAAACTTGTTTCAACCTGATGAAAACCACGTCCTTTATATATTTCGGCCCCGTTTACGAAAACGGGAACGGGTTTCTACCTACTGAATTTTAAGCTATTTACCGATTGCTTTTTTAAAATCAGTAACTTACTTTAGCAATGCAAACCGATCCGTAAACCCAAAATGAAAAGCCATGCCTCGTCAAAATTTTCTTACCCGCGAGTCTTTTGTTGAAGCTAACGAAATCCAGGCAAAAGAAAGCTTGTTATCTGTTCCTGTTTTTGCGTCCAATATTAGATTCATTGCCGAAAACACCAGACTGCAATCATTCCGTTTTTATTACCAGCTTTCAGAAAAAAATACAGAATACCCGGTTGATGTTACCATTCTGCCTTTGAACACCCAATATACCAGGATCTGTTTGCACAGTGAACACAGTAATGGCAAAGCATTCGATAACGACTCGGACATGGCAATTGCACTTCGTGATTTTGAATCAGCTATTCACGCAGCTTTAAAAGGTGATGTTTCTTTATACAAGCCTCCTGTACTCAAAGAAAAAAAATCAAAAAATATTCTGCAGCTAGCTACCACACTGGCAGCTTCGGCAGGCATTTTCTTTTTACGTAAAAAACTTTCCTGATTACGGTCTATGCCAAACGCCAGGGCCCCGCTTTTGCGGGGTTTTTGCTTTATGTTTTAAAATGTGAATTAAACTTTTTGTACAAGATCAAGCATTAACTCATAATTCTCTTCATCAAAACAAACAAGCATTACCATTTCAATGGAATTATTCTCAGAAAGAAATTGCTGAATACGATTAACAGCAATTATGGCCGCTTCTTTTTTAGGAAAATGGTAAACGCCGGTACTGATGTTTGGAAAAGCAATTGTCTTACAATGGTATTCGGCAGCCAACTGAAGTGAATGATCATAACAATTTGCCAGTTTTTCCTTTTCGTTGTGGTTTCCTCCGTTCCATTCAGGCCCTACTGTATGAATAACATATTTGGCGGGAAGACTCCCTGCAGTGGTGATCACTGCTTCGCCTGTTTTGCATCCTCCCTGCCGGGCCATAATTTTTTTACATTCTTCCAAAATGGCA
>JAICTW010000271.1 GCA_025936195.1 Flavisolibacter sp. | reverse complement strand
TGTCTAAGAAAAATAAAAACTGCTGCAATCAGCAGAAATAAAAGCAGTAAAAAAATAACCATGAATAACAATTGAAAGATAAAGGTGCAGATTTGATTTGAGGAAACAGGTGCTCTCTTTTCAATGGCATTGTTTTAGATAAAACAGTTGTAAACGGATAACTATGAAAAAGATTTTTGGAATTGCAGTGATTGCACTATTGGGGCTGTCTTTACCTTCCTTTGCGCAAAGCACAGCAGATAAAGCAGAGCATGGAGTAAAGAAGGGAGCAAAGAAAGCCTGGCATGCAACAAAGAAAGGTGCTAAGAAAGTAGGTAATGAAACTGCCGAGGTAACGGAAAAAGGTGTGGCGAGAGTTACCGATAAAAAATCGGATGAATGGGTAGGCCCTCAAAAGCAAACCATTTATATTGATGATCTCGGCAAATATTACTGGATCAATGAAAAAGGTAAAAAGATCTTCGTGAGCAAATCGGAATTGAAGAGAAAAGGTTAATTGGAAACACGAACACCGTAACCAAGGCCTTTGGTGTCGGATGATGAGAGGATTGGAGGGATTATCCCGGATAGAAAGAGTTGACAACTGGAGATTAACAGTCAGGCATGAATAATCCGTGCATATCCTCTCATCCGTGTTCTAAAAATGTGTGACCATACGACTCTGAAAGAGAGATTTTATTTTTCTTTCATTAAGGAAAGACATACTTCATCTCCTTTGTTGAACGGTTTGTTGCTGTGCACAAGAAGCATTGATTGCTCTACTTCCACTTCTATTTCATAAAAGCTGCCCATGAAGCCGGAACGAAC
This sequence comes from Flavisolibacter sp., assembly GCA_025936195.1. The sequence continues at coordinate 4,139 of JAICTW010000271.1, read as the reverse complement.
TACTTTTCCGCTGGCCTCTCCATTGGTATTAATTGAAAAATCTTCAGGACGAAAAAACCGTTTGTGTCCCTGATAGGAAAACACCTTCTTTAATGCTTCGTTTAACAAGTTGAATTTTCCAAATAAGGCAGCTATGTATTCGCCCGATGGCTGGTGATAAAGCTCTTCCGGCGATCCTCTTTGAACAATATGGCCCTGGTGCAAAACCATAATTTCGTCAGCCCAGGAAAGAACATCAACAGGATCGTGAGAAACAAGAAGGCAACCGATGGTTAACTGTTCACCAATATCGCTGATCACTTTTTTTAGAAGGGCTTTATGAATAGCATCTAAATTGGAAAACGGTTCATCCAACAACAAAAGTTTGGGTGAGGTGATCAGCAATTTTGCCAGGGCAATTCTTTGTCTTTCCCCTCCCGATAATTCATTCGACCAGCGATGAAGCAAATGACTGATTCTGCACACATCAAAGATGGCTTCTGCATCTTTATTGGAAAGCTTGTTAGCCATTTGCAACAGTTCTTCCACCCTGTAATGATTGCGCAGTTCAAAATGTTGCGAGAGATACGCAATTTGCGGATGACCGGGGATTAATTTTTCGTTTGGACCTTTTACCCGTGCACCTTCAAACAACACTTCGCCGGAATCAGGTTGTACCAGTCCGGCGATAATTTTTAATAATGTTGTCTTTCCTGAACCCGTTGCTCCGGCTATGGCTATTTTCTGAAATGGCTTCTGTGCAAAATTGATATTCTCTACCACATAGTTCTCACCTTCTTTTTTGGTGATGACAGATACGTTCAGTAAGCTCATTGGCGCAAAATAGACATTACAAAATAAACGGCAGTTGTTTACTGCCGTTCACTTTTATATTCAGGCATCCCGCAGGCCTTCATTCCTGATCCTTCCTTCTACGCTGTTGTCTCCCCTGTGGCGATCTCTTTCCGAATGATCTCTTCTCCTTTGTTCATAACTCGTTCTCCGGTTGCGCACCATTTCCATTCTTGCATTTTCTTCCATTTCTCTTTGGTGATAATTCTCTTCACTTCTATTATCGTTTGGAATAATTCCACCTTTGCTCCTCTTTTCCCAAAGTCGTAATCCGCGTTCGTAATCCGAATCATTCTGTACGGTCTGTGCCTCGTGTAAACGATGCTTGTACAAATTGTCATCATTAAAATAATCGTGTTTGTAAAACTCCGGTTGTTGTTCATCATTGTGGGTTGCAGCTATTGCTTCTGTATTTCTTCCGAGAGCAGAACAAATTTTCCGCTCTATCTCAGGATTTAAATTGTTCTTGTCATAATCAGGCAAAGAGCGCAATTGTGCAGCTCGTACAGAGGGCAAAATAACATCGTCGTCTTCTTTGTCTAATTCTGCAAGGCCAATGGGTATGAGAACTTTCCGATGATCTAATTTTAATTCATTATCATCAAGATCAACTACCATGTAACGTACTTTTTTTTGCTGCGCATCTACTATTAACTCTTCTACTTCTCCTATTTTAAGATTATCAGAGTTCTTCACATCCCAGCCCCGTATATCGGGTTCTCCCTTTACAATTTCAAAGTCAGAGTGGTCCATTTCCTGGAGCCGCCTGTGTTTCATGCTGTCCATAAAAAATTTTGTTTGTGAAAGCAAGGGCTTTCGGTTAACTGATCATTCTTTTTTTAACAAGCTTCATTTATTATGAATGTGCCTGTTGAAAATTGCTGCGGCCATTCAATACCTGAAGTAGTGTTTGGCGCAACTGTATTGTTATCGTTTGTTTTATTACGTGTAGTAACGAAATAGATCACAATTGCAGCAATCACAAGACCAATGATGATCCAGATCCAGGCTGAACCGGAATGTTGCTTTTTTGCTTGAACATGTATTTCTGCCATAACATTAATTTTTGTTATGGTGCACACAAACTATGCCTGAGAAGTGGGTGCAACAGATCAGTCCGGGCCGTTAATCCCAAAGACCTTCTTCAATGATCTCAACAAGGTTTTTATCGGGGTCATGAAAATAAAAGGAATGAAGTTCTTCCGACCATTTGTGCTCGTGTAAGATTTCAATGCCGGCAGTTTTTATTTGTTGTAACGCTTTTGGATATTCTTCTTTACTCACTTCAAAGGCAAAATGAATGCTGCCTCTTGCCCCGTGTGGAGGAAGCTGAGTTTCTTTGCTTGTTTGCTCTGCCATGAAACAAAGTAATACAGAACTGCCTGCTCTGAAAAACACATGCCTGTTTTGAACAAGGGAGATGAGTGGCAAGCCTAACAGCCTGTTATAAAAATTTTGTGTCCGTTCAAGATCGGTTACGTAAACGCAGGTTTCCTTAATTGAACCAATGATCATAAACCAACATTGGATGTTATCAACACAAATGATGGAGCCAACTATCGGAGTCGAACCGACGACCTGCACATTACGAGGGTGCTGCTCTACCAACTGAGCTAAGTTGGCTTGAAAAAGTAAAGATATTATTTACTAAAAATCAATTGCACTGTTCTTTCAACGTTCTTCAACTTTCATAAAAAAAATTTTGGCACGGTTTTCAAATTCATAAAAGAAAACTTGTGAACATGGAAATGCGTAACGACAACAACAAAAGAAAAAGAAAGATCGTTCAAAGAAAATCTGTATTGGTCCGTTCTGTAAAGCCGGGCCAGAATTCTGTACAGGCGTGGGAAAGAAAAACTTCGCCGGTTTCTCATTTGTGGAATATCGGCACATCGGCTGCGTGATCGTAAACTATATCTTGCTCCTCTTAAGGATAGCCAACAATTTTACACGTTAGCTTAGCCCTTGGATCTTTCAGAACAATCACAATGATTTTAGTGGAAGCAATTTCTTTGCTTCGGTAGTGTAGCCTGCTTTGCTTTCATCAATTTCAGTTTGGAAGATTGTGTTGCATCCGCAACTTTATCCAGGTGAACAACGGCTTGCATGGATCTCTTCTGTTTTTGGGTTGTTGTACATAACAGTTTAACTATGCATCACTATTATGGAATAGGAGGAGAAATACTGTGAGTGTCAGTTTGTAGCTGTAAATTTCTTTATCGAAACAGTGGTGGCGGGCTGCATAAAAAAATCCCGCTTGCCAAAACAAACGGGATTCAATTTAGAATTTATTAAAGGATTATCCTAAAGCCACTCTTCTGAATTCAATTACTTTCAGTTGAGGATCTACACTCTTCAAATAATCACCAACTGATTTGGAAGCATCCTTTACATAAGCCTGTGCTGTTAAAGTACTTTCTTTGAAGAAGGCGTTCAATTTACCCTCTGCAATTTTAGAAAGCATTTCATCAGGTTTACCGGCCATCTTCGGATCTTGTTTCATTTGCTCCATTACAATATCTCTTTCACGTGCAATGACATCCTGCGGAACGGAAGATGCATCAACAGCTACAGGATTCATCGCTGCTATTTGCATCGCCACATCCTTACCTGCATCACCTGCATTTTTATTAAAGCCCACCAACACACCCATGCGGTAAGCACCGTGAATGTAAGAAGCTACAAAAGGAGCATCAATTCTTTCAAACCGGGTAACGCCAATTTTTTCACCGATAGAAGCTAATTTATCATTAACTAAATCAGAAACTTTGGAACCGTTCACACTTACTTCGTTCAATTCCTCAATGCTTTTTACATTGTTTGATACGGCTGCGTCGGCAATGCTTTGAGCAAAGGCAACGAAGTCTGCGTTCTTAGCTACGAAGTCAGTTTCGCAGGCTACAGTTACAATGAAACCTGTTTTGTTATCGGCTGTAGTTTTTGCAATCACTACACCTTCTTTTGCTTCACGGTCGCTGCGTTTTGCGGCTACTTTTTGTCCCTGTTTGCGCAACCAGTCAATGGCTGCTTCAAAATCGCCGCCAGTTTCTGTCAATGCTTTGCGGCAATCCATCATACCTGCACCAGTTGCCTGGCGAAGTTTGTTTATGTCCTGTGCTGTTATTGTTGCTGTTGCCATAAAATTCATTTTTAAATCTTAATCACCAAATCAAAAAGAACGTTGCTGTTTTCCTTTTTGGGATTAGAGATTGTATGTTTTAATAGTTGAATTAATGAGCCAATCTGCATTACTACTATTGATCGTCTGTTGCGTCGCACTCTTGTACATTCTGTAATTCTTATCATCA
>JAICTW010000703.1 GCA_025936195.1 Flavisolibacter sp. | reverse complement strand
TTGCAGAGGCTTTGTTTCGTCAGTGGTCAGTGGTGAATGCTGAATGAAGGTTTGTTCAGCAGGAGCGATTTCCTCTTCTGTTTTCAAAAGAAATCTTCCCAATGATTGAAACTCTGATTCGCGATTCATTCCGCTTTGCGGAAACGGCTCACCACCTAAATCACACCAATGCTTTATTTCGTTTGGCTCTATCTTATGCGCCTGGTTGGCTTCGGTGAATGTCCGGAAGATGGACGAAGAAGCGGTCTCCAATTTTTTCTCTTCCGTAAATGGCTTTTGAATGGACTCTAATTGCTGGATGGAATTGTCCAGATCAAAATCCAAAGTAGGTGTAATGCTGAATTGTGCCAATGCATGTTTTACGGCTGCCTGCACAAAAGCATACACAATTTTTTCATCTTCAAATTTGATTTCTTGTTTGGTAGGATGAACATTCACATCCACCTGCACGGGATCAAGATCAATGAACAATACATACATCGGAAAACTGTCTGCAGCAATCATGTCCTGGTAAGCATTCATCACTGCGTGGTTCAGATAAGGGCTTTTGATGAAACGGTTGTTTACAAAGAAATACTGATCGCCTCTTGTTTTTTTTGCCGTGTCGGGCTTTCCAACAAAACCGTAAATATTCAGGTAATCGGTTTCCTCTTTTACAGAAACCAATTTTGTGTTGTAATTATTTCCAAGGATCTGGAGAATGCGTTGTTTCAAACTTCCAGCCTCCAAATAAAAAATCTGCTGGCCATTGCTGGTGAGTGAAAAAAATATTTGCGGAAAAGCCAAAGCCACGCGAATGAATTCATCAATGATGTGCCGCATTTCGGCCGCATTGCTTTTCAAAAAATTTCTTCGTGCAGGAACATTGAAGAATAAATTTTTCATGCAAATGCTGGTACCCACAGAAGTAGCAACCGGCTGTTGTTTGGTAACAACGCTGTTCTCGATTTCAATACAAGTGCCTACTTCGTCGTCTGCTTTTCTTGTACGCAATTCTACCTGTGCAACAGCGGCAATAGAAGCCAAAGCTTCACCGCGAAAGCCCATGGTGCGGATGTGAAAAAGATCGTCAATATTTTTGATCTTGGAAGTGGCATGGCGTTCGAAGCTCATTCTGGCATCGGTTTCGCTCATGCCTTGTCCATTGTCAATAACCTGTATCAATGATTTGCCTGCATCGTTAATCAATAGTTTGATTTCGGTGGCGCCGGCATCCACAGCATTTTCCAGCAATTCCTTTACGGCACTGGCAGGACGCTGGATCACTTCTCCTGCAGCAATCTGGTTGGCAATATTATCCGGCAGTAATTGAATTCGGTCAGCCACAATTCTTGTTTGAAGCCTTCAAAAATACTGAATGGCGGCCGATAAGCATGAAGCAGTAAGAGCTTCTTCTTATTTAATAAAAATTTTGCACCGTAAATAACACAGGTAATTTTTTAAAATTCATAGGAATATTACTTTAGCAAAAATCCAATAGAATCTATGAAAACGATCCTCTTTACGCTCGTAGCAGCTTTAGCATTGACAGGCTGCAATAAAATGGCCGACATTATAGTTGATAAAGCCACATCGGGCACCACTTCAGATTCTCATCAATTTACAAAATACACGATTCAAAAAGGCAATCAATACTGCGATGGAAACAGCTATAAACCTGTTGCTTTAAGTGAAATGAAATTTTTAGTAAAGTTTGACAGTACAGCGATTTATGAAACACAATCACAGGAAAACCAATACGACATCAATAAATTGTATGGTTTCTCCGACAACAATGCAGATCATCACCAATACAGTGCACGATTTGGATGGCGCTGGAGCGATAAAGCGCTTTGCCTGTTTGCTTATGTGTACAACGAAGGTGCAGTTAGTTCGAAAGAGCTGACAACAATCGCTATTGGTGCGGAAGTTAATTGCTCTATTAAAGTTAGCAGTAGCAATTATTTATTTACAGTGAATGGTTTTACCACGGCAATGCCTCGTTTGGCTGCTACAGAAAAAGCAGAAGGCTATCAACTCTATCCTTATTTTGGTGGTGATGAAGCGGCCCCGCACCAGATAGCTATTTGGATAAAGAGTGTGGAGTGACCATTGCTCTTCCTCTTTCTTTCTTTGCCCAAAGAAAGAAAAAGAAAGGGCCCGCTGCC
>JAICTW010000718.1 GCA_025936195.1 Flavisolibacter sp. | reverse complement strand
TTTGTGGCGACAAAAATAATGAAAGGAAGTTGAAAAAAATTGTGTTCTTCAAAAATCAATTGTAACAAATTTATTTGATCCGAAAATTCCCGGAATGTTTTGGCATCTTTATAGTGAGTATTAACGAAGATAAACCTTCATTAAGGCAAATTTTCCGTCCATCAAAAACGTTTGTTAATTGGAAATTGAAAACTTTTAAACGCTTTTTTTTGTTCTAAATTTGAACGTTATGCCCAAGGCAATAAAATATCTAATCAGTATGAAAAGACTTCCGATAGTGATCGCAATGATTGTTGCAGGTGTTTTTCTTGCATTCAATACCATGGGAAAATCCAATACGCCTCCTCCCACCAAGTACGAAAAGATTTTGCAAATGGTGGGCGAGTACCTGAAGCAGGGACATTTCAGTCCGAAACCTATCAATGATGATTTCTCCCAAAAAGTTTATACAAAATATTTCGAAGATCTTGACCCCGACAAAAACTTTTTCCTTCAGTCAGATCTCACTTCTTTAAATCAATACGCCAACAAAATAGACGACGAAATTAATGGCACGGCTCCGGTTCGGTTCTTTCTGGAAGTAGGAAAAGTATTTGACAAAAGAGTGCAGGAATCTTACACCATCACTAAAGACATTTTATCAAAGCCCTTTGATTTTACAGTAAATGAAAGTGTGACTACTGACCCTAAGAAAATCAATTTTGCTTCTACAGATGCAGAGCGGCGCGACATGATCCGCAAGCATTTAAAATACCTTGCGTTGCAACGTTATGTTGACCTGCTGGATGCCCGTACAAGCAATAAAGGAAAAGAAGGTTTTACAGTAAAAACCGATGCCGAACTGGAAAAAGATGCAAGAGACAAGGTAATGGCCATTATGGACAGGACCTATGAACGCTACAGAACTAAATTTGATAATGATGAAAGGTTCAGTGTATTCGTAAATACCGTTACTGCCATGTTTGATCCTTACACAGAATACATGCTGCCATTAGACAAACGCTATTTCGATGAAATGCTGAGCGGCTCCTTTGATGGCATTGGTGCACAACTGGGCAGCGAAGAAGGCAACATTAAAATTGTTTCTGTATTGCCTGGTGGTCCTGCTCAAAAATCAGGTGAAATAGAAGCAGGAGATGTGATTGTTCGCATTGGACAAGGCAGAGATACTTCTGTTGAAGTAGCCGGCTTTACTATTGAAGATGCTGTAAAATTAATTCGAGGCAAAAAAGGAACAGAGGTACGACTGACCTTAAGAAAGAAAGATGGTACATTACAAACAGTTTCCCTTATTCGTGATAAAATTGTTCAGGATGAAAGCTATGCCCGGAGTGCTGTTGTCACTGAAGGCAATTCCAAAATCGGTTACATATATCTGCCTGAATTCTATGCCAACTTCAATGATCCAACCGATCCTCACCGCAGTGCAGTAGATGTGGCTAACGAAGTAAAGAAATTGAAAGAAGCGAATGTGGATGGAATTGTAATTGATCTTCGCAACAATGGTGGTGGTTCTTTAAATGATGTGGTGCAAATGGCCGGATTGTTTGTTGACAAAGGGCCAATGGTTCAGGTAAAAGGCAGAGGACGTTCGCCAGAAGTTTTGAAAGATAATGAAGACGGTGTTTTGTGGAGCGGGCCTTTAGCCGTAATGGTAAATGAACTAAGTGCTTCGGCTTCTGAGATCTTTGCTGCGGCCATGCAGGATTACGGTCGTGCAGTTATAATCGGTAGCACCAGTACTTACGGCAAAGGAAGTGTACAGCGCAGTTATGGATTGGACCCTAATGATTTTTTATCGCAAACTTCAGACCTCGGCTCTTTAAAGCTGACCATTCAAAAATTCTATCGCATCAGCGGAGGTTCCACTCAGTTGAAAGGAGTTATTCCTGATGTAATTATTCCCGACTATTATGAATACCTGAAAGTGAGGGAAAGAGATAACTGGAACGCTTTGCCGTTTGATGAAATCAGTAGGGCCAGTTACAATATGTGGCAGCCCGGATTTAATTATCAAACTGTGGAGAATGAGGCAAGAACAC
>JAICTW010000537.1 GCA_025936195.1 Flavisolibacter sp. | reverse complement strand
CGTGAAAGAGAGAAACCGCTGGCTGAAAAAATTTGCCGATGATGGCGTGTTTGCAAAAAAAGAAATTGAAGATGCCGTTGCCGAACCTTTAACTGCTTACCGGACTTCTGTTCCGCATTTTCTTCCGCACCTTTCTTATCAATTAAAATCGCAGCGCAACCAAACTACTATTAACACGAACATTATTCTCAACACACAATTAAAATTGGAGAAACTTACAGCAGATTATGTTCGTGCATTAAAGTTGAACAATATTCACAATGCAGCTGTTGTGGTGATTGACAATAAAACACACAAGGTCGTTTCTTATATCGGCTCTGCAGATTTTGCTGATACAACAGACGGAGGACAAGTAAACGGCGCCGCTGCCATTCGCCAACCGGGAAGTACATTGAAGCCTTTGCTTTATGGCTTGTGCATTGATGAAGGTTTGCTTACACCAAAAACCGTTATCAACGATGTTCCCGTAAATTATGGCGGTTATGCTCCCGAAAACTATGATCAAAAATTCAAAGGTTATGTCACACTTGAATACGCACTCGATCATTCATTGAATATTCCGGCTGTAAAAAGTTTAGAATTGCTTGGCAAAAATCAATTGATCAACAAACTTGTTCAATGTGATTTCAAACAAATTCAGAAAGACCAAAACAAACTGGGCCTGTCCATGATACTTGGTGGATGCGGAACAACACTGGAACAACTCACCGGATTGTTTTCTGCATTGGCCAATAATGGCATTTATGTTCATCCGCAATATTTAAAAGAAGATTCTTCTTCTAAAAAAATTCAACTGCTTTCACCGGCGGCAGATTACATGATCACGGAAATTCTTTCCAAGGTCAATCGTCCGGATTTTCCTTTGAACTGGACGGCTACGGAACACATGCCGAAAATTGCCTGGAAAACAGGAACCTCTTATGGAAGAAGAGATGCCTGGAGCATTGGCTATAATAAAAATTACACAGTGGGTGTTTGGGTGGGAAATTTTTCTGCTGTGGGTGTTCCCGAATTAAGCGGTGCCAATACAGCCACTCCACTTCTGTTTAAAATTTTCAACACCATTGATTACGACAGCAATTCGGATTGGTACGAACCACCAAAAGATTGTGATATTAGACAAGTATGCAGCGAAACCGGTTTGCCACCCGGGCCTTACTGCACCAATTTAATCTCTGATTATTTTATTCCGCTGATCAGTTCTACAAAGCAATGCAACCATTTGCAGGAAATAAAAATTGCTCCCGACAGTTCTGTTTCTTATTGTGAAACCTGCGCACCGGCAACCGGTTATATCAAACGATTGTATCGCGTCATTGCTCCTGAAATGCAGGATTATTTCAATCAAAACGGAATTGCTTATCAAAAGATCCCACCTCATAATCCCGATTGCGAAAAAATTTTCAAGGGTGAAGGGCCAAGGATTACTTCGCCATTGAACGGGAACGAATATTACATCAACAAAAAAGATCCGGAGCCTTTGCAATTAATGGCAATAGCAGGAACCGATGTAACTAAATTATATTGGTATATCAACGACCGGTTTTATAAAACCACCGGCGCAAAAGAGAAGCAGTTCTTTGTACCGCAGGAAGGTCCTGTAAAAATTTCCTGTACGGATGATAAAGGAAGGAACCGGAATATCTGGATTACAGTGAAGTATGTGAATCTTTAAAGCACCATAAGAATGAACACTGAAATTGATATTACTTTTTATTCTCAGTTTATTTCTCTATCGCCTTTCAGTTAACTGAAGCAAATACAGTCCGCTTTCAGCATAAAAGAATAAAAAATCAACATGGGTGTAAATCGGTCGGCGGTTGCATTTATGGGTAACGAAATGTTAATATCTGACGCATGATAGTAAAGGATTTATCCCTTTCTTTGCAACCGAAAACAATCCATTTTTATTATGCTTAAGAGAATTTTGACACTGCTTGTATTGGCATTGCTTACAGGCCAGTACTTACATGCACAGGTAACAACCAGTAGCATTACTGGTTTTGTGAAATCTGATAACGGCGCTGCTCTGGAAGGAGCTACAGTTACGGCTGTTCATCAGCCCTCAGGAACAAAATACCTTACGATTACCAAGAAGGACGGAAACTTTACAATTCCCAATACAAGGGTTGGAGGTCCGTACAGCATAACTGTTGAGTACGTAGGTTTTTCTCCGCAAACTATTGACAACGTAACTCTCAATTTGGGTGAACCCTTTGTTGCTGATTTTACGCTTTCTACCAAGGCGGCTGCTTTAAGTGAAGTGGTGGTTACCACAACCGGCAACAGAAGTACCAGAGCAAAAACAGGTACCAGCACTATTCTTAATTCAAGACAACTTTCCACTCTTCCCACCATTTCCAGAAGCATTACTGATTTTACAAGGCTTACGCCGCAGGCAAATGGGAATAGCTTTGCCGGACGTGACGGAAGATTTAATAACCTGCAAATTGATGGAGCCAATCTTAATAACAACTTTGGATTAAGCTCCGATCCTTTACCAGGTGGTGGTGCCAGCCCAATTTCAATCGAAGCTTTTGATGAGATTTCTGTAAATATTGCTCCTTATGATGTAAGACAATCAGGTTTTACAGGTGCAGGATTGAACGTAATTACCAAAAGTGGAACAAATACGTTCCATGGTTCGGCTTATGGATATTATCGCGACCAAAGCTTTAATGGCAAACATGCAGGTGATGTTACTCTAACACCGACACCACAGAAGAACAAAGTATTTGGAGCTTCTCTCGGTGGTCCAATTATTCAAAATAAGGTATTCTTCTTTTTGAATGCTGAATTCGAAAATCAATCCACTCCAAATCCAAATACTTTTGTACCAACAGGTTCAAATGCATCCGGTACCATTTCAGCCGCACCAAAAGATTCTCTTGATAAATTTGCATCAGTATTAAAATCTAAATATAATTATGATGCCGGTGTTTATGATGATCGCCCTAATTATATTACTAAAAACAGGAAGTTACTTGGAAAAATAGATTGGAATATAAGCGATAAACAAAAGCTGGTTTTAAAATATAGCGATTTTAAAGGAT
>JAICTW010000634.1 GCA_025936195.1 Flavisolibacter sp. | reverse complement strand
TTTATTTGAAAGAAAAGACTCTAATCTGGAGAGGTATTTTGTTCACTTTTTTAGGATGTACACGGTACGTGAACAGGGCTATTAAGTGAAAGCGAGCCAGTGATGAGCCATTTGAGCCCGTTTTGAGCCATTGGGGATGCAATTGATGCATTAATGATGCAATATTAAGCAACTATGCTTGGGGCGGAATTTTGCATTTTCGGGTACAGATGCCGAATGATATGTACCCATTTTAGACATTTGGAGTACATATAAAACACCTAATGTATCCATTTGGGCGTTTTAGGAACTTCCCATCTCCCAAAGTCTAATCAGAGATTAAACCAACCGTTCCTCTAACATATCCTTCCAGAGTACAAATCCCTTTTGTGCATTGGAATAATCATGAAGGATGCGGCTGAAATTCTCTGGCTTCAAATCAAGAAATGCCTGCCGGCCCTGGTTACGAATAATTTGCAGGTGGGCATCAATTTCTTTCAGCTTTGAGTGCAATAATGATGATCTCTTATGGAAATGCCACAAATAGGTAGCTTCTTCGGTATCCAATGTTTCCAGTATAATGTGGTATTGTTCTGATCCGGTAATCAAAAAAACAAACGAAAAGGGACGCAGTACAAAACGAATCTTCAGCAAATTACCGGCATGCCTTTCAGCAAGGTAGCGAAGCTGCTTATGGTGCCTGAACTGGTTGTTCTTAAGCAAATCATCCAAAAGCTCATCGCCGGATTCATAGATCTGGTGGCCGGATTGAACCTGAGTGATGTCGAGAAGGTTTTCTTTTCTTTCCAGGATTTGGCCGTTCAAAATGTATTTGGAGACGAATCGGAAGCGCATCCCTTCAATTACTTCCCTATTGATTCTTCTCATATCCTCCGAATCTGCAGATTGCGAAACTAATTTACCATTCTCAAATTCAGCATGGATCGAAACACTTACATTTTTTGATTTCAATGCTTTTTCAAAATAGGGCTTTAATACATCAAACTCCGGGCGGATCTCATCATGTTCGATTTCAAATTCTAACGTTGCCGACGTTTCAGTAACCTCGTATGGAAAAGCAATGCTGCCATATTTGAATACCAGTGACTCAATTGGCACATTTATTTCTTTTTCAAGGGTGATGACATCCCTCGTTTCTGGAAGTTCTTCTTTTGGATCATCAAATAATGTTGCCTGACGTTGCAGCTTTCTGTAATAGGTATTTCTTTTCAGAAAGAGCTTATTCAGATAATCTATTTTAATATCTCTATAGTCATAAATTATTGGATTGATTTCAGAGCGCTGAACACGACCAATATACTGAATTAGTTTTCCTTCAAATGAAAACGGAAACACTAAAAATAAACAGCTTACATTATTTAAATCTGTTCCTTCTCCAAAATACTGGCCGGTCGTGATGAGTGCCTGGTAAGATCCTGCCTTAATCAACTTCCATTTTCCGGCCCGGCTGTTTTCACTATCCTCGCCGCTCAACAACACTACCTCATATGATTGTTTCAGATATTGATACAGCGCATCAATATGTTCCTTTCGTTCAGTAAGAATGACAGCCTTCTTTCCGGAATTCAATTCCTCTACTATATCTTTTAAAATCAACTTGTTTCTTGCCGAATCATGCACCAAAATTTTTGAAAGGGTTTCAAATTTGTCTGTTTTGGCGTTAAACGGAACATCTAGTTCCGTATTGCGGATTATTACTTTTGGTTGCTTAGCTTCGCCCATATCCTGAGGCTTTATTTCAGCAATGATTTCTCCTAAATGGATAAAAATCAGTTTGCCGTCATTGTATTTCCTGAAGGGGGTTGCTGTCAGGCCATACTGGTAGTAACTGTCCAATTGGGCAATGGTGTTTCTGTACGACTCGGCCGGGATATGATGGCACTCATCTATAATGATGGTTCCAAAAGCATTGGCCATTCCACTTTGTTCCGCTTCTTCTAATTCTTTCGCCAGTGTTTGAATGGTAGCCACCGTAAGCCTTTTCCCGATCTTCGACTTCCTCTGTCCTATTTTTCCGATTTCATTTTTGGGGATTTGGAGAAAGGTCTGTGCCCGCTCGATCCATTGCTCCATCAATTGTTTGCGGTGCACAATAATCAGAGCGGGTTGTTGTTTTTCTGCGATGATCTTTAGCGCAATGATTGTTTTACCGGCGCCGGGTGGAGCAACAATTACTCCCAAGTCTTTTTTTGCTGCAGCTACAACGGCTACTTTCTGGTGTTCTCTTAAAGCTGCTGCAAACTGGAAAGGGGCGTTTTCTTTTTTTCGGCGGTGGTCATTTAGATGAACTGCTATGCCTTTCTCTCTGCAAAACCGGAGTAATTTACCGGCGAAGCCTTTTGGCAGAAAGACCTCATTTTCCCGCTCCTCAATTAGCTTGAAGTAACGTTCTGTGCCAAACGTGCTTTTTCCGATTTTCTTTTTGATAATAAATGCAGTATTGGAAAAATTCAATTCTTCGTTCAGGTAATTTACGAGCGAAACCGGTATTTCGTTTCGCTTTAGTTTCAGGCAATTGGTCCGAGCAATCACCATTGCTCCGGTAGGTGTGGGCGTAAAGCCTGTGTTGTTTGATGGTGGTTTGCGGGGTAAGATTCTGAG
>JAICTW010000020.1 GCA_025936195.1 Flavisolibacter sp. | reverse complement strand
CCACATGCCGGACTGTACCGCCGTTTCAGACCAAACCAATTTTCCGTCCTGCGAATTGTCCGGCACATAACTTCCAAGTGGATCAGCGGCCTCCGGATTGAATTGAAGCAACCTGTAAGCGTATTGATTATCTTTATTGAGATCGCTCCACTGCAGGATATAATCTCCCACCTGGATCAAATTTGAATCTTTGCGAATGGAATTATCTCCGGCAGTTTTTATCATTTTAAAAAGAGAAGTGCTTTCCAGATCTACGGTCCAAAGCTGGTAGTTTCCACTTTCCCGGCTGTAGCTTATGCAGTAAAGATTATTTGAGTTATTCATAAAAGAATGATCCTTTAAATTTTTTCAAAAAAAAGATGTGTTACAATAGTTTGATCAATTTCCAACTGGTTCGATATTTCCGCAGCATGGATTCCCGGGATCTGTAGCCGTCTTACAACGTTGCCATGCTTCTTCAAAAGTGTATTTCGGACGAGGTGGATCAGGTTCGAAAAACAAGTCCATTTGTGCAAGCGCGCAAAGCGTCAACTGATCATTTTCATTCGCAGGCTTTGGAGCGCCTGTACCACCGGCATTGCCAAACCACCGCTGGCATGCTTGCGACTTTGCATCCTGGGGACTGATATCCGTGTTGTCGGAATAAATTTTAAGAAATGTAGCTGACACCATATCCTGCGCTTCGTATTGCCTGATGTCCGGAATTGTAGACGGATCATTTGTGCACTTTCCGGTTACACCTGCTGCAATCATGTGATTCGAAATAAGGTAAGGTGTTTCTCTCTGGGAATGTGGAAACACTTTAAATGTACCCGTCTGCATGACATTCACCTCGGGCACTCCGTTTTCGTCCTGCGGAAGAACATCAGTGTATGCTGTCCTGAACCAACCGGGGGATTGCGGGTCATACAATGGCGAGCCGCAAATGAGTAAGGGCAAGGTATATTTTCTGTCTTCAGGCCAGCCGGGCGGATTCAGGAATAATTCCAGCATCGAGCGAATGTAATCCCTGTCCGGCCCCCCATCAAAGAAACCGGAGGCCATCATAATAGGAAAATAATCATTGGGATATTCACTTTCACCTGAACCCGGCGCAGCGATCGGGCTTACTTCCATAAATGTTTTGTAGAACGAAGAATCCTTACTTTCTATTCCTGCACAGGTCAGCAATTGCTCCCAGCGCCTGAAAGTAATTGCATTTTCAAAAGTCCCTAATTGAACTACGGCCCACGGCGGATAATGAAGCAGCAGGATGCCTTTTTGATTCATCACATTGAGGCCGAGCGAAGGAAATAAATGCCATTTGGAAGTGCCATCGGTTTGGCTGTCATTCACATGGTAGCCATCCATCGGATTCCACACTTTCAATTCTTTCAGCAATTCCATTCCCCTGATTGCTTTTTGTGCATAATCTTTACTGAAGACCATCGCATGGCGATTTCCGAATGTTTCCAGCACATGCTGTTCTCCCGTACTTTCAAGTCTTATATAGTATTTGCCATCAGCTCTTGTTACTTCTGCTTCCCGGATATCTATGCCATCAGCCTTCAATGAATTCTTCGTATAGTGTTTGATTACGTCGGTATAATCATGAAAGCCCAGGCTCGCGTCTGCGAATTTGGGTGGAGGAAAAAGTTGTTCAATTTTTTCTGCATCTCCGAATACATACTTGTAGGAAGCCATAGATTTTTTTTGACAATGATGAAATAAGATTTGCTCTCGTTAACCCGCCAGGTTGCTGGCAGGTTGCTTTCCATAAATTCTTAGCGGAAAAAGTGTTTAAAATAGGTGTGGTAAATGACAATTAATTAACGCCGGGGATAACAGTTTTTTTCATTGCAAAAACATTTCTCTCTCCCTGTTGTTTGCCGGTCTCATCAACATCAAATCGGATTTCAAAGTACGATTATTTTTATTCCGCTATCATATTTTTTTCTTTCTGAAATCTTCGAGGTAAATATCTGCGAATGTCTTTCGCTGCAACGTAAATTTTTCGCAAAAAGAAATTGCCTGATCCAAAATTTTTTTATTTTGAAAAGATTCCGGCAAAACTGAAAATCCTTCAACAGCAAGTTGCATCAGCTTCCCCGCTGTTTCAAAAATAACATCGGATTCCAAACCGGATACAGCTTGCTCCATCAGCGATTGCAAATCATCTTGAAAAGGTATTAGCATATCAAGTGTCTTTTCCAGGTAATCATTCGAATACAATAATCCGCAGTAAAATATAACAGGCACCATTTGCCATTCGGGAGGAGGGGCATCTACCGACCGTAATTCGAGATAACCTTTGAGCCTGACTTCCGGAAATAAAAGAGAGAAATGGTTTTTCAAATGTGATAAAGTTGGATGCAAGCCCTTCACGCCATGATTGATCCAGTATTCCAATGTGATGACTGGTGGAAATATTTCATCTCTGAATTCTTCTATAAAAATAACCGGAGCTTTTAAAGCGAAATTTAGATAAGCATCTATCATGACATCTTTATCAAAGATGCTTTTTGCCTTTCCGGTTATAACACCTGTCCTCGATGTATCAAGTTGTTGCCAAATGAAACTTCTGTGCGATTTATGGCCATTCACTTTACCGGCAATAACAGGTGAATGAGCAAACAGGGCTGTCGCAAAAGGAGCGAGCAGGTTAGCAGCAAAAAATGTTTTTGTTCGTGTGTCCCAATCAGAACCGGTGTCCATATTAATTTGCAGCGAACAAGTCTGAAGCATCATCTGCCTCCCGAATGTATTGAGGTTGTCAAAATAACGGGACATCGCACGGTATCTTGATTTATTCATTTGCAAACCGATTTGATCAACCGAAAACCAGGGGCACGTTCCGCATTGCAAAAACTGAAAATTTGTTTGTTTACTGATCTCCTGCAAAATCTGCTGCATGAAATGAATCTTATCAGAAAGCATTCCAATGCTATCGCAGGGTGCGGTGGATATTTCTATTTGTGCTCCCGGTTCAAAATGAAAACTACTACCTTCCGGAAAATCAATCGCAGCGATAATTGAACGCGGTTTATCATTAAATGCATTTTCAAAAGCATACCGCGGTATTCCTCCTTTCAATGCTGAATGGTGAACCAACACATTCATTAAAGAATCGTTATTTCCATAAAGTTGCACCGGAAGAATCTCTCCATCAGCATTAATCGCATAAGGAAAACATTCCAGTTCTACTCCAATACTGCCAGGCAATTGTCTTTGATCATGGTTAGGATCAACGGCTCGTCCGAATAAAAATTCTTCGATATAATTTCTGCAAATTTCTTTGGAAATAAAAGTAGCGGGCATGGTCATCATTTCGGTTTTTTTCCCGATTGTTTTTCCTGGAGAATATTTTGTAACGCATCGAAAAACATCGCAGCAATATGGGTGTTGTAAATCTGATCAATTTCCCGGATACAGGTAGGGCTGGTTACATTGATTTCCGTGAGAAAATCTCCAATCACATCAATACCCGTAAATAATAATCCGTGTTCTTTTAATGCCGGGCCTACCTGTTTGCAAATCCACCGGTCTCTTTCCGTTAGTTCAAAACCTTTTGCCTTTGCGCCGGCTGCAAGGTTTCCGCGATGGTCGCCTTCTGATGGAATTCTTGCAATGCCATAATCTACCGGAATGCCGTCAATCAAAATAATTCTTTTATCTCCTGATGTTTCAATTTCCGGAATGTATTTCTGTGCCTGGATATAGCGCTGACCAGAACCTGTTATCTCATCTAAAATGACACGGGTATTCGGATCGCCCTTTGCAATTACATACACAGATTTTCCACCCATTTTATCGGTGGGTTTTACTATGATCTTTCCATGGGTTTCAAGAAATGTTTGGACAGCAGTTACAGACCGGGTAAGCAATGAAGGCGGGCAGCATTGCGGAAACCAGGCAGTAAAAATTTTTTCATTTGCATCGCGTAATGAACGGGGATTATTCACTACCAGCGCTCCTTCTGCTTCGGCTCTTTCGAGAATGTAAGTAGCTATAATAAATTCTATATCGAAAGGTGGGTCTTTTCTCATCAGGATCACATCGAGATCGCCCAATGGCCCATATTCTTCACCGGTAAATTCAAACCATTTGTTCACATCATTGAATACTTTCACATATCGCATGCGCGCTTCGGCACGGCCATCCCTTAAAAAAAGATCGGCCATTTCCATATACACAATCTCCCATCCACGCAACTGTGCTTCAAGCATAAAAGCGAGAGAAGTATCTTTCTCAGGATGAATGGAAGCAATTGGATCCATGACAACGCCGATTCTTATCTTATTCATGTTTTGAATGCTATAATTTATTTAATAATTTTCTCCCGGATCAGTAACCGCAAATTTTTTTAATCATGGAATTTAATAAAAAATCCTTCTCTATTTGCTCACCAGCTTTTCATAACCCTTCCAGCCCTCCGGCAGCGTTCCTTTCATATATTGCTCACACCGCTGCGCAAAAATTGACGGCACTGTATCTTTACTATCTGATTTGATCAGGCTATTAAAGATCGTTAGCGCAGATGAAAAATCACGATTGAAATAGGCATCCATTCCCGTTGCCAATTCTTCTCTTGTTGCTTCCTTGGCCCTGCGACGGCTGTCTTCTTCAGCATCGAGCACCTCATATAACCTGATGGCGGTATCCTTTCCCTTTACTGCTACATAATCTACCATCCGGATGGAAAAGTTGCCGGGATTTTCAAGAGAGGTATAAGTATTTTCACCAATCAGAAATTGTGCTTCATAGGTTCTCGTCAGTTGTTCGATGCGCGAAGCAAGATTTACTGAATCTCCCAGGACGGTACATTGCATCCGGTCCTGGGCTCCCATCGTTCCGAGAACCATTGGGCCTGTGTTCATTCCCAATCCCATTCTTAATGCGGGCCGCCCCCTTGAAGCAAGCTCATCATTGAACTTTCGTAATGCCGCACACATCATTATACCAGCTTCAACGGACTGTTGGGCAGGCACGGGAAACAAAGCCATAATCTCATCTCCGGCATAGGAATCAATGAATCCGCCAAGTTTAGCAATAGGTTCGCCTAACACACTGTAATATTCATTCAGCAACTCAATGACATCATGAGGAGAAAGTAGTTCCGCCATTGCAGTGAATTCACGAATATCAGAAAACAGCACACTCATTTCCATCGCAACAGATTCACCTAATCCTACTCTCGCAATATCGTTATGACCAAGATTTTTCAGGAATTGGTCTGGCACAAAACGTTGTTGTGCTTTCAGCAATCGTTGCTGGTCTTCATAGATTCTTGCATTGGCAAGAGAAATTGCGGCCTGACCTGAAAGCAACCTGATAATATTTACCCGTTCTTCACTAAATGCGCTGTGTGTTACATTGTTTTCCAGGTACACCGCCACTCTCCAGTGATCGTGTAACGGAAGCGGCACACACATCACCGACAAGGGCTTTTCCTTAATGATGTATGGATCAGAAGAGAATGGATTTATTTTGGAAGCATTGTTTATGACGATTGCCTCATTGGTGCGCCACGCAGTGTTGATAAGTGATAGAGGATAGCGTGGCTCACTTTCCACAGCTGATGTCTCATTCACCTGCTGGTTGCTTTCATCATATTGAGCGAGTATGGCAATATGCCCTTCCCGGTCTTCAAAAAGGAAACCCTTTTGCGCACCTGCATTTTCCAGCAGAATTTGTAATGTGGACTTAAAAAGTTTTTCGAGCACCAGTTCACCAGAGATTGTTTGAGAGGCTTTGAAAACAGAGTCCATGTCCAACAATCTTGAATCAAGGCTGTGTGTAGTAGTGTGCAGTGTTGATTCAGATTTTTTTTCTTCAGGGGTACTGCTTCTTGATGCGGCTAATTCGAAAAGAAACGGATATTCTTTATCCATCACTTCTACTTTTTGAGAGGCGCCCCATCTGTAATATAAATAACGCGAAGCCTGCAAATATCCTTCTGCTGCTTTCGGAAGGCCTTTGCGCAATAATAGTTTTGCTGCCATTTCATTTGCCATCGCTTCGTCGCGGATAAATTCATTTTTTTGAGCACCTGTTATCGATTGTTCGAAAAGTGATAAAGCATCAGCTATATTTTCATTGTAACCGGCAAGCACAGCCTCCATTAATAATTGAAGATGACGGAAATTTTGGGAACACTGGTTTGCCCACTTTGTCATTGCGGCGAGGCTTTGATTCATTTTATCAAGCATGGCTTGTTGCCCTTCAATGTCTGCATCGGGAAGTAAAGTTGCGTACACCAAAAAAGATATTATGTGAAAACGTACTAACTGTGGCAATGACATCACAGATGATATCAAACGTTCCTGCTCGAGTATATGAGGCAATGCGCCTTTGGCGTCATTGTATAAAAGATGAATTTCTGCCTTATAAATATGATAATTGGCAATGCCGGTCATAAAATGGCGATCTTTCATTCCGTCCATACATACCTGTTCATTGAAATTTTCGTCAGTCATGGAGTAGAGGCTTTCCGTGAGCCCCTGGAAATTCAATTGCATTTGTAAAAACAAGGTTCCTGAATCATAGGAATCCTGGTAATCACATTCCTTCACGATCTTCAACATCTTACGATGCTCACTGGACGCGCTTTGAAGATCTAATTTTGGATCCCAGATAATACAATCCTGGGCGCTATAAGCGAGATACAAAAGGTCGCCGGATTGGTACCCTGTTTCAATCCCCTTGCGAAACCATGGTGTCATGGTTGACCAATGATTAGACCAGTGATGGACAAACATGGTATATACATAAATGATTCTCGACTTCAGGGCAATGTCATCAAATTTTTCTATGATGCTTACACCGAGCTTACCATATTCATAGCCAAGCTTTGTATCATTAAAATAACCACAAAGGATCATTCCATAAGCTGCGTAGGAAAAAGCAGTTTCGGGACTGTTGCCATATTGGATGGCCAGGTTCACAGATTTCAAAACAAGATAAGGGAACATGGCGCCACTGGCGGAGAGAAATGCTGCTGCAAAAATTTCCATCAATAACTGGCTGGCTATTTTTGCTTTCAGATCATACATCTCAGGAAGGTGAATGAGTTCCGCAACCGGGCGGTCATTCAAATTTTTGGCAACTAACGCTACTTCTTCATCCACATTTTGAGAAGTCGGTTCCTGCAAAAATTCAAACCCCAAAAATGACAGCCCCTCACAGGCAGCAAGGATAGATTCCCGCATTTTGCCAATGGTAGCATATTGACGGGTTCTGGCGGATAGCACCAATGCTTTTTCGATAGATGTCTTTGCATGCTTCAACATGGCTTCAGACCATTGGTCAGCTTCATCCCAATCTCCTGTCAGATAGGTGCAATGCTGAATCTCCTCATATAATTTCCAGGTCAGATCGTAATCTGCTTGCCAGGAATCTTCTTTCAGCAATTCATAGGCTGTCTTTAGGTAAGTCAATGCGGCGGCATAGGCGGAAGATTGTTTGGCTTTTATTCCGGCTTTTAAATTCAACACTACCAGCTTGTTGCGCTCTTCCGGATTTTCTATCAATAACCTTCCCTCATTCAAATGACCGGTCGCTTCAAAAATTATTTCATCCAGTTTTTGTTCACTTGTATGTTTCAGGATCAGGCGGCCAATGGAGAGATGGAGTGCTTGTCTTTTTTCAGGGGCAATCATTGAATACGCTGCCTGCTGCATCCTGTCATGCTGAAAACGATAAGTAGGGTTCAGTTCATTCGATTCTTCTTCTACACCTGTTAACTTCCCATTTTGGTTGAATGCTTCTAATCCGACAAACTTATAATTTTCATTAAGTGGAATTACGATATTTGCACGCAGGGCCTCCTCTAACACTCTGGCTGTTTGCTCCATCGTGCTTTCATAAATGATGGATAAGGTTTTCAGGTCAAAAGTGGCGCCGATACATGCGGCCAATTGAAGAATCTGCTGTGTAGGTTTTTGAAGGCGCGACTGACTGGCTACCAGGAAATCAACAACATTATCGCTGTTTCCGGTTTTACGAACCTCATCAATATCCCAATTCCATTTACCTTTTTCCGGGTTAAACCTGATAGTGCCTCTTTCATTCAGATCCTTTAATAATTCATTTGTAAAAAAAGGGTTACCTGCTGTTTTTTCGAAGAGCACCCGGCTCAACGGTCTTGCTTCCCGACCGTCGCAATGCAGGGCATCGGTTACAATCTGGTTTACTGCATCCACGCTTAAAGGCCCCAGCTGTAAGTTTTCGATGAGTCTTACCTTTTGAATTTCTTCCAGGATTAAATTAAGAGGATGTGAGGCATCAACGGCATTGCTGCGATAGGTGCCAATGAGTAAAAAATAACCTAACTCCTGCGAGGTTACAAGATGTTGGATCAGGTTTAACGTAGGAATATCACTCCACTGCAGGTCATCCATAAATAATACAAGCGGATGATCTTTCCCTGCAAATACTTTGACAAAATTCTCAAGCAGTATGAAGAATCGTTTCTGTGCCTCAGCGGGAGGAAGTTCCTGAACAGGAGGATGCTCACCAATAATCAATCCCAGCTCCGGTATCAGATCAATCATCAACTGTGCATTGACACCAAGTGCTGTGTTGATGGCAACCTTCCATTTTTCAAGGCTTTTTTCTGGTTCACCGAGCAATTCATAAATAAGATTGCGGAATGCTCCCGCAAATGCGAAGTAAGCATTATTCTGTTTGAACTGCTCAAATTTACCATGGATCAGGTATCCCCTTTTTTTTGCAATGACCCTGTCCAATTCATACACCAGTACTGATTTTCCCACACCGGAATAACCCGACACCAGGCAAAACTCTACCGAGCCGTTGGACGCATTATCGAAGTGAGATACCAAACAATCAAGTTCCTTTTCCCGGCCGTATAATTTTTGAGGGATTTGAAAAACCGGCGACACATCTGAGGTAGCCAATTCAAAACTAAAATCATGAAATCCTTTACGCATCCTGTCCCTGCATGTTTCCAGATCTGCTGCAATGCCATAACTGCTTTGATAACGGTCTTCAGCATTCTTTGAAATAAGTTTTGCAACAATATCCGATAAAACATTTGGGATCATCCTGTTCACTTTGTTTACAGGTGCAGGCTGCTTGCTGATATGGCAATGCACCCATTCCAGTGGATCATTTGCAGAAAAAGGAAGCTGCCCTGTTAGCATTTGGTAAAAAGTGATCCCCAGCGAATAATAATCTGTTCTGTAATCAACATCCCGGTTCATACGTCCTGTTTGCTCAGGAGACATATAAGGTAGCGAACCTACAATACGCTTTGCCGATGAAATATCCTGGTGCTCCCGGGAAAGTTCTGTGGAAGCGCTGAAGTCAATAAGCCGGATTGTACCGCTTGTGGGTTCAATGAGAATATTAGCCGGATTAATGTCTTTATGGATGATACTTTTTTCATGCAGGTTTCCTAAGATTTTCACCAGGGAGATTGCAATCGAAAAAAATTGTTTTAGTGAAATACGATTATTGTCGCAGGAGGCCATGTATTGCAATAAAGTAATTCCAAATTTTTCCATTACAATTGCGCAATTGCCCGTGCCAAACCGAACAAATGAAGACACGCGGATGATTCCGTCAAATTGAAGTTTTTGGAGAATCTGGTACTCCCGTTTGATATTGGCAATATCTTCCCTTCGGGGATAAGGGTCAGCCAGTGTTTTGATGACAACTTCGCCTTGGTCTCCTATCTTAACAGCACGATAAATGGTATGCAGGTTTGATGCTGATATTTTTTCGATGATCAGGTAACCGGGAATAATTTCCGCAATTGCATTTTCGTGGTAAATGTCCACACATTAGATATTGAAGTATTCATGATAAGTTGCCAGGAAATCTTTTTGGGCGTTGTTTATCATAGGGTATCCATGGCCGCACAAAGCGTGTTCAAAAGGAATTTCTTTTAATCTCAAAAAATCAGCGGCTCCCGGCTGGCTTTCAAACATCCAGGCAGGGCCGAGATTTGCAGGCCTGAAAAATTTCATTTGTTGCATCGTCGCAATTGTTCCCTCATCAAAGAACTGATCAGGTTCTACCCAGTTTTGCAAAGAATCACATGCAATCATGATTCCACCTTCACGGTCAAGGCGTATAATGCATTCAGGCCGTTTTGTCGTTTCAAAAACAAAGAGTGATGCATTTCTGAAAGGCATCTCTCCACCGGCGGTCAATTCCTTATCTACTTTTAGTCCGTCTTTTATTTTCATTGCCGGCAGTGCCCAGAAAGTAGCATTATAGCGGTCAACATAAAATGGATCATCCATGCCATGCATATCGCCCAGGCGCACTACGTTTACTACCTTACCCAATTTATCAAGCGCTTCCAGTCCTTCATCATTTAGCCTTACTGAATTCAAAATGGTTAATTTACCATCCTCTCTCACAATCGTCATGTTTCTGCTGAATTGCCACATTGAGCCAAAGAATTCACCTTTCATAGTTCCGGGAACAAAGAAGACATCTCTGAATACCTCCCGGATCTTACCATGAGGCATTGCTGAAGCAAAGTTTTGCATAAAAATTTTTCCTAAAAGTATTCAAAAAAGTATAAACAAAATATTTTTTAAAGGGCATTTTCTTTCTGTGACTTCTCTGGCTTTCCTTCCCACTGGGTTTTATTCACTCGTAATTTTTGAATTCAATATAATTTGTCATTTCCCTACATCATAATCGAACCTTCCGGCATATTGATACTCTCTGCCAAATTCATTTAAATAGGCATTGATGTATTTTTTTGCACCTGGAGAAATTCTTCCGTGGATGATATCTTCAATAGTTTCATTTCCATCACTTGTGTCATGACGCTTCACAAAGAAAAGTGTCATGTCTTTTCCGCCAAGCAGTTCTATAATGCCCTGCAGTTTTGGACGTGCCTTTTGCATATCAAATACATGCCCCCCAAGGGCTGTGCAGCCAGTGCGTAAAGCAAGGGATTTCCTGTTGAAATGCGGCCAATTACCGGGCGGTGGTTTGAACTCAGGATAAGTTACTTCCGGCAAAAAAGGAAGGCTACGCAATTTTTCAAGATAAGCTTTACTCAAGCCCATCTCTAAAGCGCCTTTAAGAATAATATTGAGATAGCGTATAGTGGGGAGGCAACTATCATCAATAAAACCGGGAAGGCCGATATACGTTTGCGCTTTTATTTTTCCATTGGCAGTTTCAACTTCCACTTCTGTCCTGTCGTATCCAAAGCCATAGGATTCAACAGCATCCAATGACGCAAGGCTGTCGTCAGGGCAGGTGTGCACCATGCCTTCAACAAAATCAGCGGGGTTAGTGGACGGCTCAATATTCGCAACCCCGCCTTCGTGCCGAAACCAGTGTTGCACATTAAACCTGAGTCTCCATCCAGGTAAGACAGCACGCTTTGAAGCCACAGGGATCACTCCCTTTGCTTTCAATGAAACGAGGTTAATATTAGAGCCATATCCAAAATAGAAAAACATAATGAAATTGTTGGACTAAAGTAAAGTCGACCTGCCTGCGGTAGGCAGGTTGAAAAATTGTAAAAATAAAATAAAAAAAGCTGATTTTTTATTCGTCTGCTGTAGCTATTCCTGATATTGAACTACAGCCGGTTGTTATTCCCTGTCTCACTGAAGTCATTCAGGCAAAACCTACAAAAGACATCGCTCCCTGATCTGTTATTTTATAACGTTCTGTAGCCATAACTTTTTTTTATAAAAAT
>JAICTW010000782.1 GCA_025936195.1 Flavisolibacter sp. | reverse complement strand
TGCATATACTCCTGCCTCTTCCTCCATATAATCAAATACAATATAGTACTCTCCATGCTTTTCAGTACTTCTTGTTCTGCCAAAGCCCATATCCATTCCTGCAAGTGTTTGCAGTTCCAGGGCTACATGTTCAATCACATGTCCCATCCAGGTTCCTTCTGCTACTCTTGATAAAAAGCCGCCCGGCACTCCTTCGCTGCAACGATGCTCATAAAGAGAAGGTAAAAGCTTTTCAAGATTTTCCCTGAAGCCCGGTAATTTATTGCTAGGAAGCTCTTCCATCTCTTCAAGGTCTATTTTCATTTGTATTAGCTTCGTTCTACGGATACTCCAATAATTAGGGCCACGCAAAACTTTTGTTTCAATAATTTTCATACAAGAAAAAATAATTTATTCTATAAATGTATAACGGATTTCTCTCAAAATTGAAGCTCATATTTATCTGATATAATCCTTGACAATCAACATAAACAAAAGAACGCATACAATCTGTTTATCTCATTTGCGTTATTTTTGTAAACAGTATTTATTTTGACAGTAATGGCGTATTGATACTAACCCGAATTGTATTGAATGCAGCCTCGCTGTTTATATCAAAATTGAATGCATGCAAAATCCGCTGGGAAAACTTTTTGCAATTGGCGGGGCTGAAGACAAGGGCTCCGATTTTGAAAAAGGAGAATTGGTTCGAAGCAATCTTAATTTCTTTGAGCTTGGCATTCTTCGCCGCATTTTTGAAGAAGCCGGTGGCACCGCCATACGGATGGAAGTAATTACTACTGCTTCCATGATACCTAATGAAGTAGGTGAAAATTACCTGAACGCTTTTGGAAAAATTGGCTGCACCAATATTGGTTTAATGCCCATACGTAACAGGGCTGATGCAATGGATAAGGAATATATTGAGCGCTTAAAAGATTGCAATGCCATAATGTTCAGCGGTGGCAACCAGTTGCGATTGTCTGCAACATTTGGAGGAACTGAGTTTTTAGAAATTGCCCTCAGGCGTTACAATGAGGAAAAGAATTTTGTAATTGCGGGAACTTCCGCTGGTGCAATGGCCATGAGCAACACCATGATTTATGAAGGCAATGCTGCTACTGCTCATTTAAAAGGTGAAGTGAAAATAACTACAGGCCTTGGTTTTATGGACGATGTAATTTTCGATAGCCATTTTGAAAAACGTGGAAGGTTTGGTAGACTTGCACAGGCAATTGCAAGCAATCCGGCAGCTGTAGGCATAGGGCTTGGCGAAGATACCGGCATGCTGATACGTGAAGGAAACCTTATGGAAGCAATTGGCAGCGGCCTTGTAATGATTATTGACGGACATGATATACTGCACAGCAATATTGCTGATATTCCTAATGGAAATCCTATAAGTGTTGAAAATCTGAAGGTTCATTTTTGTGAGAAAGGAAATGGATTCCTGCTTAGAGAGCGGAAATTTCTTCCCAACATAAAAGAATATTTCAAGCAAATAACACCAGCAGGAAAGCTTAAAAAAGCTATATAGAAACGCTGCCTGTTATTCTCTTTTTAAATCACTTTCAGCAAATAATAATTCTTTTTCCCTTTTTGGATAAGCAGGTATTTTTCATTCAAAAGCATTGATGAATTTATTAGGGCATCGGCATCGGTAACTTTTTCTTTATTCACAAAAACGCCACCACCAACTAGCATCTTTCTTGCTTCTCCCCTGCTTGGGAATATTTTTGTATCAGATAATAGAGACACCAGGTCAATATTATTAT
>JAICTW010000142.1 GCA_025936195.1 Flavisolibacter sp. | reverse complement strand
TTACGGTAAGATCAAATTGCTGCACAGGATTATGATTGCTTTGAAAACTATTCACAACTTTTCTTGCAATGATAGGGCTCATAGGTGCACCGCCACGGTGCAGTTCCTGTATGGCTTCAATAATTTCTTCTGGTGCAGATTTTTTTAGAAGATAACCTGACGCTCCTGTTTTAATGGCATCAAAAATAGAATCGTCGTCTTCAAAAACAGTGAACATCATGATTTGAATAGAAGGGAAATTTGTTTTGACTGTTCGAACACCTTCGATGCCGGAAATATTGGGAAGACCGATGTCCATCAAAACGATCTCAGGATCTGCCTTTGCAAACTCACTTACTACATTCATCAAATTACTTAATGAAGCCACGCATTTTATTCCTTCAGTTCTATTGAGCAAATTTTCAAGACTGTGGCGCAGTGTGTTGTTATCTTCTACTATGGCGACTTTAAGCATCATACAAAATTGTTGGAAGCATAAAAACCAAACTATCGGATATTTATTTGATTTTTACTTCGAGCCGTATTGTTGTTCCTTCAGCAACAGCCGATTCAATTATCAAATTTGATTTCATTACAGCCGCACGACTTTTCATACTGACAACTCCATTGCCGGCATGATCGGAATAACTATCGAATCCTTTTCCATTATCGCTAATCCTGACTTTTAAAGTTGTATTGTGGTAATTTACCTCTATAGCCGCTTTTGTTGCATTGGAATATTTCACAAGATTGTTGATCGCTTCTTTCATAATAAGATAAAGATGCTGCCTGTAGTCCATTGGAAGTTTAACATCAGCAACCGTTTTATCAATGTCAATCGCATAATCAATATCCTTTGCTTCAAAAAGTTTTGACGAAAAACGCTTGATGCGTAATAACAAGCTTTCAAGTGAATCATTTTTAGGATTGATACTCCAAACAATATCATCCATTTTTTCCAAAAGGCTCAATGAATTCTCCTTTATTTCCCCAACCATTTCTTTATTCTGTTGCCTGCTGCTTTCTGTCAATGCCATTTCACTTAAAATAGAAATAGAACTCAATGTAGAACCAATGTCATCATGCAAATCCGTTGAAATTTTATAACGCAGTCTTTCAAACTTCATTGCCTGCTGCAAGCGGTAACGATAAATAAAATACACAATTGCAATCGCCAAAAAAAGATTCAAACTAACGAACCACCATGTTGTCCAAAAGGGTTGAGCGATGATGAAAGAATATGTTGCGGATTGATTGCTCCATATTCCGGAAGCATTTTGTGCCTCTACAATAAAGCGGTACTTGCCCGGTGGTAAATTGTAGCTCACATAATTTCTGTCCGTTGGAGAACTCCAGTCTTTATCCTGCCCTTCCAGCTTGTAACGGTAATGCAAACCATCTTCATCTTTCAAATGAATAGCCGTAAACTCAAAAGCAATTACATTTTTGTTATACGGCAAATGCAATGTGCTTTGCTGCTTGCTGTACGGAATCCAGCTGCTGTCAGCTTTGCCTTCAATATTTACCTGTGTGATAAAAACGGGTGAAGGTGAAGTATCTCTTTGAAATTTTTTCGGAAGAAAACGAGTCAATCCGTTTGAGCCAATTAAAACCTGTTCTCCATCAACCAATACGCAATTCATTTCTTTTGAAATTTCTTCATTTGGACAGTTTACTGCTGTGATCTGTGGATGATCGTAGACTGGTTGCTTCTTCAATTCAAACAATCCATTATTAGTTGCTAAATAAAACATGTCGTTTGAAGAAGCTATTGAAGTAACCCATGTTGCATTCAACCCATTATTGGTATTGATATGCCATGATTGGTTATTGGAAGAAAAAATAAACAACCCGTTTGTTCGTGTTCCAAATAAAATATTGCCATTGCCATCGCTGCAGCAACTGCGGATGCGCAGATCAATGAACCCTGTTTTGGAAGAAAATACTTTTACCGTTTTCAACACCATGTTTTGCAACTGGCATTTGATAACGCCTCCGGTTCTGAAACCAAGCCATACATAACCATTGGCGTCTTTTAAAATTGTACATACATAATCATTGGCAAAACCATTGAAACTTACCGGCTGCGGCTGATCATTTTTAAGAATAAAAAGTTTCCCCTCATTTGTCGCTATCCATGTGGCGCCTTGATCGTCTTCGTATAAATAGGAACAATGGAGGGAAAATTTTTTTTGAAGCTGCTTACCTCTTAAAAAAAACATTCCCTCTCCATTAGCAATCCACAATTGTTTGGCTTGTGGAGCATAATACAGGTTGATAAATGAAGTATTCGCATCAGCGGAAAGCTGATAATGGTATTTTCCGGAAAGATCAGAAAAAAAGTTACGGTAGCCGATCCATACCTTGTCGTTTGCTTTTGCAAAAGATATAGGACTCTCGACCGTTTTACTAAAGCTGAAATAGTCTTCACCTAATTTACACAAGCCTCCATAAGTGGAGAACCATCCAATATTCTGATGATCAAAATACATGTGGATAGGCGCCGTTTTCAATCCTGTTGCTGCATTGTATTCAACAAGTTTGTTTCCTGACAGTTTATAGCCAGCCCCGTTCCCTGCAAACCAAATTTCATTATGGGCATCGGCGGTAACATCTGATACCAGAATATTTTTTAAATAGATGACCGCCGGTTGATTTGTTTTTTCCGGATCGAAATGATCGAAATCATACAAGCCTTTATCTGTCGCAATCCATGCATGATCATTGAGAAACAAAATTCTGTTCACTGTAATGCCTTCAATATTTTTTGAAACCAGCCTCCATCCTTTATCATATTTATAGCAATACAGCCCTTTGCCAAAACCAACAAACAAATGATCCTTAAAATAATTAACCGCTTCAATTTGCCCCACAAGATTTTTACTATCTAAACGATTAAAGTTTTTCCCATCAAAAAGATAAACGCCGCCATCGGCAGCAATTGCATAATGTGACGGATTGACTTCAACCATATCCATAATGTTGTTCTGGTTGATGTCGGAATAAGTTGTGTCAATTAAATATTGAGTGAAGCGATTGTTCTGAAATTTGTAAAATCCATTGTAAAAAGTTGTTGTCCACACGATGCCCTCACGATCCTTATAAAAACGTTGCACATAAAGCTGATCAATTTTTCTTGGCACTGAAGGCTGAAAAAAATGAGTACCGTCAAACCAATTGATTCCCGATGAAGTACCTACCCAAAGCAAGCCTCTGTTATCACGTATAACATTGTAAACAGATTTTGAATTCAGTCCATCTTTTTCAGTGTACAGCTTAAAAGGCAATGATTGCTCGTATGAATGGCTGCAAAAAAATAGCAGCAGAACTGAAAATAGAGATCGCATGTAACTATATTTCACAAGTAAGTTAATAAATCAGCGAATGAAAATCTTTATGGCTTGCTGAGCAAAATAGAATCTTTGTGACATTTTGCTATCAGTATCAGCATAACGAATAGCAACAAAACAAGCATTTAGCCTGCGGCGTTACAAATTGATTCGTCATAATGTTCACACCATTGTAATTCCACATTGCCTTCATTTCTTCCTCAACAAATGCTTGAACCTGCTAAAGGTTTCGGGTTGAATGTTCAGATAAGAAGCCAGGTATTTTTGAGGAACTCTTTGCAGCAGCTCAGGATTTTTATGTACAAAATCCAAAAACCGTTCGCGGGGTGTAAGCTTTATCATGTTCATCCACCAACGGTCTTTCACAATCATAGTAAATGTTATGACCAGCCGGCCAAGTCTTTCCATTTTATGGCTGCGTGAATAAATTTTTTCCAGATCATCATAGGTGATCGAAACCATCGTTGTTGGCTCGATAGTCTCGATGGAAAATTCAGAAGGCGTGCGGCTGTGAAAAGATTCCTGAGCATGAACAATATGACCTTCCGTTGAAATTTGTGTATTGATCTCCGTACTTCCTTTCTTATAATATTTACGCACCAACCCTTTGGTTACGAAGTTTAAATAATTTTCCACCTCGTTTTCTTTCGTGATCAGTTGTTTCTTTTTAAAAGAACGCACTTCAAGGTAGGGCCTGATGTGTTCATCAAATTCTTCTTCGCTGAGCGTAACGAACTTGTGCAGGAACTGAAAAAAAAGCCTGATGTTTTCCATTAGCAAGGTTTCAATGGTGAAGGCATATTTTCTTTGCAAAGATTGAATTAATTCAGCTATTGATAAAACCTTAGTTTTGCGCCTTAAAAACAAGAATATAAATGGCACAGAAGATCAAAGTTGCTAATCCCGTAGTGGAACTGGATGGCGATGAAATGACAAGAATCATCTGGAAATTCATTAAGGATAAGCTCATCCTCCCCTATCTGGATTTAGATATCAAGTATTACGATCTCGGCGTTGAACACCGCGATCAAACCAATGACCAGGTTACCATTGATGCCGCCAATGCTATTAAACAATATGGTGTCGGTATCAAATGCGCAACCATCACTCCCGATGAAGCAAGAGTGAAAGAATTTAACCTGAAGCAAATGTGGAAGAGTCCGAACGGGACCATCCGCAATATTCTGGATGGAACGGTTTTTCGCGAGCCCATCGTTATTAAAAACATTCCTCGTCTGGTAACTACATGGGATCGTCCCATTGTCATTGGCCGTCATGCTTTTGGTGATCAGTACAAAGCCACCGATTTTGTAGTGAAAGGCAAAGGAAAACTGACAATAAGCTTTGAGGCCGATAGTGGTGAAAAGCAGGAGTATGAAGTGTATCAGTTTACAGGTGATGGCGGCGTGGCATTGGCTATGTACAATACTGATGAAAGCATTCGTGGTTTTGCAAGAAGCTGTATGAACATGGCGCTTCAAAAAGCATGGCCTTTATACATGAGTACCAAGAACACCATTCTGAAAAAATATGATGGCCGCTTTAAAGATATTTTCCAGGAGATTTATGAAAATGAGTTCAAGAATAAATTCAAAGAAGCAGGTATTACTTACGAGCATCGTTTGATTGACGACATGGTGGCAAGCGCTATGAAATGGAACGGCGGTTTTGTTTGGGCGTGTAAAAACTATGATGGTGATGTGCAAAGCGATTCCATTGCACAAGGTTTTGGTTCGCTAGGATTGATGACTTCTGTTTTGGTAACTCCTGATGGAAAAACCATGGAAGCAGAAGCAGCACACGGAACTGTAACGCGTCACTACCGCGAACATCAAAAAGGAAATCCTACCTCTACCAATCCCATCGCTTCCATATTTGCCTGGACAAGAGGTTTGGCTTTTCGCGGAAAGTTAGACGGCAACCAGGAACTGATTGATTTCTGCAACGCACTGGAAGAAGTTTGTATTCAAACCGTGGAAAGCGGTAAGATGACGAAGGACCTTGCACTTACCATTAAGTCGAAAGCAGAACATGGAAGGGATTATTTGTACACGGAAGAGTTTTTGGATGCTATTGATGAAAATTTAAAGAAGAAAGTGAAGAAATAAATTTCAGATGCAAATTACGTTTAACAAGCCTTCTCTTTGCAGAAGGCTTTTGTTTTACTGATGTGTGGGTTTTGGAAGATTAAAGTATTCGAACGGTAGAAAGTTTTCGTGAAGCAGAAACTGTTTTTTTATGCGCCAGCCTGCATTACTACTATGTTGCTTCTGTTGTGTCACTCACTTGTACGCTTTATAATTCTATTCAGCATTTGCGAAGTTCACTACTGAATTCAACGATTTTTTATTGTGAGATTTTTAGTCATGCAAAGACGCAAACTATTTCCCTTGCGATCTTTGCGTATTCTCTTGAGCTCTTTGCGGAGCTGAAGTACTTCGAATAAAAGAACTGTTGAATATTGTAATGACGCTTGCACAATGTTCAATAAAGTTCTGAACCTTGAAGTGAGTGACACAACAGGTGTTGAAAACAGCAATGCAGATGACTACATCATCACTTTTAAAAGCCGTTTAAAAAATAAACACTTCAACCAATTCCAAACAACTATCAAACTCTTTCAAGAAGAAAACTACTTTCGAGCGCACATTAAACTTTAAATTGCCTGTATAAAAAATTATGCGGCTCTGGTCCCTTCATCCCAAATACCTCGATGCCAAAGGACTGATCGCTTTGTGGCGGGAAGCCTTGCTTGCCAAGCATGTATTGGAAAACAAAACAAAGGGTTATAAAAATCATCCACAGCTCAATCGTTTTAAAAAACAGAATCAGCCATTAGATGCTATCAATTATTATTTAAGTGTTGTGCATGAAGAAGCGACCAAAAGAGGGTACCGTTTCAACAAGGAAAAATTAGATTGGAATTTTAGTGCTCTTGTCATTACAGTTACCAAAGGACAGGTTGATTATGAAGTAGAACATTTGAAAAAGAAATTACAACAAAGAGAACCGATGAAGTGGAATGAATTCCTTTCATGCAAAAACTTTGAAGTACATCCCTTATTTACAATTGTCGAAGGTCCCGTTGAAGACTGGGAAATCAGTCCTCCAGCATCCAAATAATAATAAAGGCGCTGATAAAGATCACTTATGGATCTCCGAAGTAAAATGAAATTCAATATCGGGGTTGTTGGTCCTTTCTGTATTTAAAAACCATTCGCTTTGCGCCAGGTAAACCAAATGGCCGTCCTTATCCTCTGCAATATTGCCGGGTTTGAAACGAATGAAATCTTCCAGTTTCTTCGGATCATTGCTCGTTATCCAGCAGGCCTTGTAAAACGGCAGCGAATTAAAAACAACGGATGCTCCGTATTCGTGCAGCAAACGGTATTGTATTACTTCAAATTGCAATTCACCCACACAACCAATGATCTTTTTGTTACCCCCAAATTGTGTGAACAACTGTGCAACGCCTTCGTCG
>JAICTW010000008.1 GCA_025936195.1 Flavisolibacter sp. | reverse complement strand
GTATTCCATACACTTCCTTTTTCCAAAATGGTGAGTCCCAGTACCAACTGGCAACTTTGGATTCCGTTTTTATGAATGTATCTGTAAATCGTTCGCTGATTACTCGTTTCCAGTGATCCAAGTTTATTGGATTCCGCATCTTTCTTTTGCAACAAGTGGGTTGGATGTTTGGCATGTGCCGGTGCAGACAGAATGTATAACACTGCAGGTTCATTTGCATTTGCAGATGCGAAACTGATCTTCTGGCTTCCTTTACCAATGTATAAGCAATCAAGTTTTGAAAGCGAATATTTTTCTCCGTCAACAATTACCGATCCATCGCCACCAACATTGATGACGCCCATCTCTCTTCTTTCCAAAAAATAGTCGGCCCGGAGTATATCAAAATTGGGAAGTTCAATCACTTTGTCTGACGGCATTGCACCACCAACGATCATGCGGTCGTAATGCGTATAAACGAAATTGGCTTTGCCTTTCTCAAAAAGAGATTGTAAAAGAAAATTATTGCGGATAGCTTCTGTGCTGTAACTCTTATAATCATTCGGATGAACTGCATAAACCTGTTTCATGTTCGATCAAATTTCTGTGCAAAGTAAATTTAAAGATTAAAGCGAATGCACTTGATTTACGAAAACGTTGCCGAAAGGAGAGAACGAGTTCACGAATTCAAAAGTTCACAAGTTCACGAGTTCACAAGTTCACGGGTTGTATTTAATGTTGACTTCTGCCCAACTTTGTACGTCGTGCTTTGTACTTGTTTTTATCAATAACTTCATTCTTTAAATGTAAAAAGATGAATGTAAAAATTGAAGAGTCGTGGAAGGAAGTGCTGGAGGATGAATTTAAGAAACCATATTTCAAACAAATCGTCGAACATTTAAAAACAGAAAGGGAACAAGGCAAAACAATCTATCCTCCGGGGCCGCTCATCTTTAATGCTTTTAAGCATACACCAATTGATCATGTAAAAGTGGTCATACTCGGACAGGACCCTTATCATGGTCCCGGGCAAGCTATGGGACTAAGCTTTTCTGTTCCGAAAGGCATTCCGCCTCCTCCATCATTAGTGAATATTTTTAAAGAGCTGCATGATGATGTGGGTGTGCCCATTTCTAAAAACGGTGATCTCACCAAATGGGCCGATGAAGGCGTGCTATTATTGAATGCATCATTAACCGTTCGTGCCGGTGAACCCATGAGCCATTCTAAAATCGGCTGGCAGATTTTTACTAATTGCGTGATCAGTAAAGTTTCGGAGTTAAGAGAACATGTGGTGTTTTTATTATGGGGAAAATTTGCGCAGGAGAAAACAGAATTGATTGACACGAAAAAACATCACATTTTGAAAGCAGCGCATCCTTCCCCTCTTTCGGCAAGTCATGGTTTTTTTGGCTGCCGGCATTTTTCAAAAACAAACAGCTATTTGATGAAGCAGGGAATTGATCCGGTTGATTGGGCACTTTCCCTGCCCTCCTAATAAAGACGGACAGAATTAGACCTGAGAAACGTCCTGGTTTTAAAGTCTTTAAAGCAATCAGATTTTATTGATGCAGTAATCTGTATTATTATTTGTTTTCTGCAGCATGCAGTGGAGCAGGCATCATTTTTAATTTTGCTTAATCAGCAGATCAAATGGAAACAGAAATTCTTTTTGAAGAAGTGCAGCAATTCTCAGGAAAGCCGTTACGTGATTTCCTGAAAGTCTTGCTGGGAATTATTTTGGCTGCAGTGATCGTAAATCTTACTCTTCAAAAAGGTGTAATGACTGATTTTAATTTGGTGCTGATTACCATTCTCCCGGTTTTAATAATTGTCAATATCATTTTAGCGTCAAAACTTATCATGCAAATAAGAACGGATGGTATTTACGTTCGTTTTCCTCCATGGCAGTCTCCGTTCTCAAAATTTTATTGGACAGATATTTCCGAAGTGTACATAAGAGAGTATAATGCTTTGAAAGAATATTTCGGCTGGGGACTTCGTGTTAGTCAGCGAGGCGTGGGTTATATTATGGGAGGGAATACAGGCATTCAAATTATTTTCAGGAACGGTAACAAGGTTTTGATTGCTACTCAAAGACAGGAAGAGGTTTATGAAGTATTGAAAAGATTAGGAGTGTGTGATTAACGGTAACGGGCTTTTCGAATGATTGTCATTCGTTTTCGATAAGTGAGTAAATTGCATTTCTTTTCACACGATGAAAATTACTTACAAAAGCTACAATCTCAAATTCCGGCATCCATTTACCATTTCCAGAGGAACAAAAACCCATCAGCCCACATTGGTTGTGGAATTGGAATTTTTAAATTGGAAAGGTTATGGCGAAGCACCTGCCATTTCTTATTATAATATTCCGGTTGAAAAAATGATCGAAGACCTGGAACGCAAAAAAATCTTTGTTGAAAAATTTGCTTTCACCGAACCGGATCGCTGGTGGCATTACTGTCATCATTTGTTTCCGAACAACAGTTTTTTGGTTTGTGCACTGGATATTGCAGGCTGGGATATTTATGGCAAGATGAAGAAAAAACCATTGAAAGAATTCTGGATGCCTGCACAGCCCAAAGATCCAAGATGCGATTATACGATCGGCATTGATACCGTTGAAAAAATGGTGGAGAAATTAAAAGAAAAGACCTGGCCCATTTATAAGATCAAGTTGGGAACAGACAAAGACATCGAGATCATTGAACAATTGCGGAAATACACCGATTCTGTTTTTCGCATTGATGCCAACTCCGCATGGAAAGCAGAGGAAGCCTTAGAGAAGATAAATGCATTTAAAAATCTGGGAGTGGAATTCATAGAACAACCTTTAGCGAAAGATGATTGGGACGGAATGAAATGGTTGTACGAACGTTCGCCTTTGCCTTTGTTTGCCGATGAAGCCTGTGTGCATGAAGAAGACGTGGAGAAATGCCACAATCATTTTCATGGAATCAATATCAAGCTCACCAAATGTAGCGGCATTACGCCTGCACTACGAATGATCAAACGAGCAAGAGAATTGAATATGGGCGTAATGATCGGGGCCATGAATGAATCAACAATCGGCTCTGCTGCTATTGCACATTTGATGCCTTTGATTGATTATGTAGATGCTGATGGCCCTTTGTTATTGGAAGACGATCTTGCAACAGGCTTAACGTATGAAAATGATGGAAGGATTTTGACGTCAAACAATCCGGGCTTGGGTATTCAAGCCTCCCTAAATCCCTCCGGTGGAGGGACTTTGCAATCGCACAGACACTAATAGTTCACATTCACTATAGAAATGAAAGCTTTCAAAGCTTGAGAACCTTGAGAGCTTTTGTTATCGTCAAGTAAGCTGGCCTTGTGCACTGATCTCCTTCCCACCGGGAAGGCCGGATGGGCCTACCAAATCCTCACTCTCAAACTATCCGCTCTATACATCGTTGTTCCGGGTTGAATATTGAACGTTGGATAAAAATCATCCACGTCCACAAAAGGCCCGTTCACTCTGTATTTAGCCGGAGAATGCACATCACGCAACAACTGGCTTCTTAAAGCAGCATCGGTTTCACTGCCTACCCATCCTAAGGCATAGCCCATAAAAAAGCGTTGCATAGGAGTGAGGCCTGCTGTTTTCTCTCCTTTCTTGTATTGCTCCGTTTTTTTAAAAGCTTCTATTCCCAATAAAACACCGCCAAGATCGGCAATGTTTTCACCCAGTGTTGCCTTGCCATTTATATGATAACCTTTGATGGGTTCGTAAGCATCAAACTGTTTCACCATCACCTGTGCTCTTTTATTAAATTCCTCTTCGTCTTTTTTGGTCCACCAGCTTTTTAAATTTCCTTTCTCATCAAACTGCCTTCCTTCATCATCAAATCCATGTGTGATCTCATGACCAATCGTAGACGCTCCAGCATAACCATAAACTGTTGCATCATCTAACTCTTCATCTCTGTAACCCGGAACTGTAAAAATGCCTGCAGGCAAAACAATCTCGTTGTTGGATGGATTGTAATACGCATTATAGGTTTGTGGCGTCATATCCCATTCATCACGGTCAACCGGCTTGCCTAATTTGTTCATGTTATAATTATGCCACCAGTTGTTGGCGTTGATCAAATTCTGAACATAGCTTTCTCTTCCGATCTGCATGGCAGAAAAATCTTTCCATTTATCCGGATAGCCAACTTTCTTTTTCATAGCGGCTAACTTCACATACGCCTTTTGTTTGGTGCTATCGCTCATCCAGGTTAACCTGCTGATGCGATCGTGCAAGGCGCTGCGAATGGCTTCCACCAAATTGGAATAACGTTCCTTTGCTTTCTCGCTGAAATATTCTTTTACATACAATTGTCCCAATAATTCTCCTATTGAATTTTCTTCCTGGCGAATGGCACGTTTCCATCTCGGACTTCTTTCCTTCGCACCACTTAATAATTTTGAAAAGTTAAATGCAGCAATGCCGTATTGCTCTGGTAAGGCGCCGGCAAAATCAGAAATGAGATTAAACTTCAGATCGGCTTTCCAAACATCAATTGGAGTGGATTGTAAAATGGTGTTCAGCGCTTTAAAAAATTCCGGCTGGCCCACAATCACCGAATCAATGTTCTTCACTCCTGTAGTATTCAAATAATTTGTCCAGTTGATGTTGGAAGAAAGTTTCGGCAGATCGGTAATCGCCATTTTATTGTAGTTCTTATACGGGTCACGCAGGTCGGCCAGCTTGCGTGAGTTCTGCGCCAGCTTGGTTTCCAATGCCAGAATATTTTTTGCAGAGGCTCCGGCTTTCGTACTGTCTTCACCCGACAAGGTCAAAATCTTCGTGATGTATTTTACATATTCATTGCGAATGTTCACCGTAGCGGAATCATTGCGGAAATAATATTCTCTTTCGGGCAAACCAATTCCGCCTTGTGATAATTTATAGATCATGACATCGCTCTTCTTATCGTCCTGTGTTGCATAATCACGGAACAAAGTGGAAGAACCGATGGTTTTTAATTCGGCTACGGTTGCCACCAAAGAATTGACGTCAGTAATGGAATTGATCTTGTCAAGATAAGGTTGCAATGGCGATAAGCCTTGTTGTTCAATTTTGGCACTATCCATTGCCGTTAGCCAAAAATCGCCGATCTTTTGCTGTGCAGTTCCCTGCGCTGCTTTTGCGGAATCCGCTTTTTCGCTAATGATGCGCAGGCGTTTGAGGTTTTCATCAATCACTTCATTCCAGATGCCCCAGCTTCCGTATTCGGCAGGAATAGGATTGTTTTTGATCCAGCCTCCGTTGGCATATAAATAAAAATCCTGTGAAGGACTTGCAGAGGAATCCATGTTTTTAGCCAAAACATCTTTTTTGTTGATTGCAGAATCTTCAGAATTCTTAACCATAGAACTGTTATTGCAGCCGGCAACAAGCGTCGCCAGTGCAGTACTAAAAAAAAGAATACGCATGTAAAATTGATTTTGCACTAAAATAGAGAATTCGATTTTGCTTTCGAGCGATTTTATGTAAACGGGAAAATTGAAGCAATCCAATTCTTATCCGAATTTCTTTATCAATAATATCAGTTATTAATAAGTTTCATTCATTTTGCAGTAAGCAACGCAATAAATCGGCCTTAAATTTGTTAACCAATGGAACAAATTCGTCAGATGAGAAAAGTTCTTCCGCTGTTTTTGTTTTTATCCTTTGCCATTTTGGCCAAAAGCCAGGTGCAGATCGGTGTGTTTGGTGGAATTTCTAATTATGTTGGCGATATCAACGAGAAGCCTTACCGGAATTCCGGAGTTGCCATTGGATTAACAGCCGGATACCAGCTTTCTCCCCGCATTAACCTCAGAGCAGGATTTACGTATGGGAAAATAGCCGGCGCAGACAGTCTCAACACACAGGAAGATTTGCGTCTTCGCAATCTTAGTTTTCAATCGCACATTACCGAATTCAGTGTAGTTGGCGAGTTCAGTACTTTCAGCATGAATGTAAGACGCTGGTCGCCTTACCTGTTTGGCGGATTGGCCGTTTATCATTTCAATCCATACACATTCGATCAGCAAAACCAGAAAGTGTATTTGCAACCGTTAAGTACCGAGGGTGAAGGCCTAAGCGGTTATCCTCAAAAGCCTTATTCCCTGACGCAATTGGCACTCCCTTTTGGCGGAGGCATAAAATACGCCATCAGTCCGAATATGCGCATAGCACTTGAAATTGGATTACGAAAATTGTTCACGGATTATTTAGATGATGTAAGCGGCAATTATGCGGATCCCAATGACCTGCTAACGGCAAAGGGACAGGAAGCGGTTGATCTTTCTTACCGTGAAGATGAATTGCCTGAAGGCGATCCTGTTTATCCGCAAAAAGGAATTACAAGAGGAAGTCCCAAATACAAAGACTATTATTATTTCAGTGGTATTCATTTGACTTTCTTCCTTCCTGACAAAAATCAGAGGGAAAGGGTTTACAACAGTCCTGCCGGAAAGAAAAAACGCTATGGCTGTCCCACCGTTTTTTAAACATTTCATAAGTTCATCAGTGCTACTTTTGCAAACTGATGGCGTATAAAAATCTTCAGCAGTTTATTGATGTACTGGAAAGGGAAGGAGAGCTGGTCCGCATAAAAGAATATGTAAATCCCAGGTTAGAAATTTCAGAGATCACCGATCGTATCAGCAAAACAAGCGGCGGAGGAAAAGCATTGTTGTTTGAAAACACAGGTTATGATTTTCCGGTGTTGATGAATGCATACGGAAGCGAAAGAAGAATGTGTTTGGCGCTTGGCGTAAACGAGCTGGATGATGTGTCAAAGGAAATTGAAAACCTTTTTCACTTACTGGCTTCGCCGAAGGAGAGCATTGTTGATAAATTAAAATTGCTTCCAAAGCTCAATCGGTTTGCAAGCTGGATGCCCAAAGTAAAAACTGGAAGGGGCGAATGTCAGCAGGTGATTATGAAAGAACCCGACATCACCCAACTTCCTGTCATTACCTGCTGGCCAAAAGATGGTGGCCCATTTGTAACACTTCCTATCATTCATACAAAAGACCCGAATAACAATACTCGTAACGTAGGCATGTACCGAATGCAAGTGTTTGGGCCAACACTAACGGGAATGCACTGGCACAAACACAAAGTATCTGCAAAGCATTTTAATGAATACAAAAAACTGGGAAAGAAAATGCCAGTGGCAGTGGCATTGGGTGGCGATCCGGTTTATGCCTATTCAGCCACAGCTCCTTTGCCGGAGAATGTGGATGAATACATGCTCGCTGGATTTCTTCGCAAGAAAAAAGTGGAACTGGTGAAATGCGTTACGCAACCTGAAATTGAAGTTCCTGCTGATGCCGATTTTGTGATCGAAGGTTATGTTGATCCGAATGATGAAATGATCTGGGAAGGACCCTTTGGCGATCACACCGGTTATTATTCTCTGCCGGATTGGTATCCACGTTTTCACATCACCTGCATTACACATAAACAAAATGCTGTTTATCCTGCAACCATTGTTGGTATTCCTCCGCAGGAAGATGCCTGGCTGGGCAAAGCAACCGAACGAATTTTTTTGGCACCGATGAAAATGACCATGGTGCCTGAGATCATGGATATGGACATGCCTATTGAAGGTGTGTTCCATAATCTGGTAATCGCACAGATCAAAAAAGAATATGCAGGGCAGGGGCAAAAAGTAATGAATGCCATGTGGGGAGCAGGGCAAATGATGTTCAACAAGATTTTGGTATTGACCTCACCCCCAACTACTCTCCAAAAGAGCAAGGAGCAGTCGTCCGAAGATTTTAAAATAACAGAGTATGAAAAGCTGGCGAGAGATGTTTTTAAAAATTTGAATCCTGCAACAGATATTTATTTCTCACAAGGTCCGATGGATGTTTTGGATCATAGTTGCAGTAAGCTGGGATTTGGTGGTAAGATGTGCATTGATGGTACCCAAAAGTTTGAAGAAGAGAAAGAAGAGAGTTTGCAGTTTGCAGTTTGCAGTTCGCCGTTGGAAATTGAAAATGCATTGAAGCAATTTGAAGAAATAAAAGCCGTCAATCATTCATTACTCCAAAAAGAAATTCCTGTTTTAATTCTTTCCGTTGAAAAAAACAGGAGAGGACATATTCGTGAACTACATCAACAAATTTGTAAGCAGAAAGAAGTAGCAGGTGTGAAGATGATCCTGTACGTGGAGCATACGGTTAATGCCAATGATCTTCCGGTTGCACTATGGCGTTTCTGTAACAATCTCGATCCGAAAAGAGATCATATACTATATCAACAGGAAACTACAAATTGCATAGGATTCGATGGGACCATCAAAACAAAAGAGTTCGATAACTTCCAAAGAGACTGGCCTAACATCATTGTATCCAACGATGAAATCATCAAAGCTGTTGATGAAAAGTGGAACCGTCTTGGGTTGGGTGAATTCATTTCTTCACCCTCATTAAAATTTAGCGATCAGATGTATGGGGAAGAAGCTGTCGTGAATTCAAACTGAAAGAATTGAATAACCGGTAAGTTGATATTTTTTTAAGCCTATCACAACTGCTACTATTTTTGTTCTCTTGCAAGTTTATCCTGAGCGAAGCGAATGGGCACCCTTGTACGGTATGTAATTCTTATCATCTTCCGATAGCTGTCGGAATGTGAAGTTCA
Organism: Flavisolibacter sp.; assembly: GCA_025936195.1. The sequence continues at coordinate 5,219 of JAICTW010000008.1, read as the reverse complement.
CTATTGTTATCAACGGTTCCTTTGCTGTTGTTTTCAGTTTCGCCATCTAACTCCTCTCCGTTCGGAGAGAGAAGATCTGATAACATCAGAGTAACTGTTGGGGTGAGGCAGACAAATAAAAAATAGATAATTTCTTTAATTGACAACTTAGTGATAACCGTAAATTTTTATTGTGCGGAATAATCCGGTTTGTTTAGGAGCATTTATTGCAGTTTATCATTCTGTTTTGCTTCAACTTTAATTCATGAAAACAGAAAAAGAAAAAATGCTGGCCAGTGAGTTGTACGATCCTTTGGATCAGCAACTTTCCGATGAAAGATTAAAAGCCCGTTTGTTAACGAAGGAGCTGAACGATTCAAGAGAAGATGAAACAGAAAAACGGCTCCGTATTTTAAAAGAACTTCTTCCTGCTGCAGGCGCCGGCTTATGGATGCAGCCACCTTTTTATTGCGACTATGGCTACAATATCAAAACCGGAGAGAAGGTATTTTTTAATTTCAATTGTGTGGTACTGGATGTTGCAGAAGTAATTATTGGAAGCCGGACTTTATTTGGACCGAATGTACAGATATACACAGCTACGCATCCAATGGATTACAGGGAAAGGGCGGCCGGACTTGAATTTGCCAAACCCATAATTATTGGAGAAGATGTTTGGATTGGGGGTACTGTTATTATTTGTCCAGGCGTATCCATTGGTAACCGCAGTGTAATCGGAGCAGGCAGTGTGGTCACGAAAAATATTCCTACCGACGTTTTTGCTGCAGGCAATCCATGCAAGGTGATCCGCTCACTGAAAACAGAATAAGCCTACTCTGATTTCAGCAATTGTTCTGCACAGGCATGCAGTTCTTTAAGCCTCTCGTAATTAACGGAATAAAAAACAAATTTTCCGTCACGTTCGGTGTTGACAAAACCGGCTTTTCGTAAAACCGCTAAGTGTTGTGATGCTGCAGACTGATCTAACCTTAGCTTTTCGTAAATAGTAGTAACCGTCATCCGTTTATTTTCATGCAGAAGATATAAGATCTGCAAACGAACCTTATTATTCACTGCACGAAAAACGAGAGAAGCTTTTTTTAAATAGAAAAATTCTATTTGAAGCTCATTAGATCCAGATATTGCTTCCATAATACGGGTTGTTGCTCAATATACAAATTAGTTCCAAAGATATAGATGAGCGAAAAAAAAATGTTATTGCAGTGCGGTTGTAAATTATGGTTATCAGATATTTCTCTTAGCGATTTTTACTTAGAAAAAATTATAAGGAGGAATGCTATTTATAATTGATGTTGTACAAGGAGAATCCTGAACTTCTTAGTATGCCCACTTCACCAATGTAGCTCCCCAGGTAAATCCACCGCCAAATGCCGCCAGCACAAGACTGTCTCCTTTGTTTAATTGATGTCGCCATTCCCAAAGACAAAGCGGAATGGTAGCAGCCGTAGTGTTTCCATATCGCTGGATGTTCAGCATTACTTTATCATGCGAAAGTCCCATGCGATTGGCCGTTGCATCAATGATCCGTTTATTGGCCTGATGAGGGACCAGCCAGGCAATATCATCGCCGGTCAAACCATTACGTTCCAGTAATTCAGCACTCACATCGGCCATGCCTTTCACTGCAAATTTGAAAACGGTTTGTCCTTCCTGATAAATGTAATGTTCTTTGTTGGCGACCGTTTCAGCAGAGGCAGGCTTTAAAGAGCCACCGCCCTTCATGTGTAAAAATTCTCTTCCGCTCCCGTCGCTTTTTAAAATACTGTCCAATACACCAAAGCCATCGTGGTTGGGCTCTAACAAAACTCCACCGGCGCCATCGCCAAAAATAATACAGGTCTGACGGTCGCTGTAATCAACAATAGCACTCATTTTGTCCACTCCAATCACAACCACTTTTTTATAACGGCGGCTTTCAATCAATGCAGCCCCTGTTGTTAATGCATATAAAAACCCGGAGCAGGCAGCTTCCAGGTCAAAGCCCCATGCGTTTTTTGCGCCGGACTTATCTGCAATAATATTGGCTGTGGCCGGGAACACCATATCAGGAGTAACCGTGGCGCAAATGATACATTCAATTTCTTCGGGACTGATTCCACGCTTTTCGCATAGTTGATGTATAACGGGAACGGCCAGATCGGATGAAGCTTTCCCCGGCTCTTTCAAAATTCTTCTTTCTTCAATTCCTGTTCTTGTGCGTATCCATTCGTCGTTGGTCTCTACCATTTTCTCCAGGTCAAAATTGGTAAGCCTTGTTTCCGGAACGTAACCACCAACGGCAGTGATAGCAGCATTGATCTTCTGTGTATGCGGCATCGTCTAAAAATTTGAGGGCAAAGATAATGATCGTGAAACGTGAATCATGAATCGTGAATTCGGGAGCCTTTGTTTTGCAGGAGTCTTTACTATTTTGAAAAAACATGTTTTTGCAACTTGATCACCAAAAACTTGATATTTATAAAGTGTCAAGAGCTTTTGTAAAGAAATTCTATTTCATTTCAAAAAGTTTTCTCCAGAAGAAAGATTTGCATTAGTTCAGCAGATCAGAAGAGCTGCTTTATCTGTTCATCTGAATATTTTAGAACGCTGATCCTGAGAATCAGAGATGGAAAGAAAGCGATTCTTTGAAGTTTCAATAGGCTCTGTTATAGAAATTGATGCAGCTTTGGATTGCTTCTGATCTGGATTACTGTAAAAAGAGAATCTTAAAGAATTGGGTCTTACAATGGTTCGAACCTTCAGCATGCTTCAAAAATGATCAGAGGCTAAAATTCACTCCCGATAGCTATCGGGATGACGATTGACCATTCACGTTTAGTATATTCGCCCTCATGATTGCATTCCTTAAAGGCGGGTTTGTTCATAAAACGCCATCCTATGTTTTTGTAGATGTAAATGGTGTTGGATATGAAGTGCAAATAAGTTTGAACACCTATTCTAAAATTCAGGATCTCGAAGAAGGAATTCTTCAAACCCATCTCATTGTTCGCGAGGATGCCCATCTTCTTTTTGGTTTCTTTGACATGGCAGAAAAAGAAATGTTCCTGCAACTGATCGGTATTTCGGGGATCGGCGCCAATACAGCTCGTGTCATGCTTTCGTACATGAAGCCTGATGAACTGAGCAGGGCCATCGTCCAGGGCAATGTGAAAGTGCTGGAAAGCATTAAAGGAATTGGACGCAAAACCGCCGAACGCATAGTAGTAGAACTTCGCGATAAATTAGCCAAACAGCCAGTAGATTCCACTGTAAATATTTCGACGTGGAAAGGCAATACTTTACAGTCCGATGCGTTAAATGCACTGATTGCACTGGGTATCAACAGGCAAGCTGCAGACAAAGCCATTCAGAAGGTACTGGAGCAAGATCCCGGAATAGGGGTGGAATTGTTGATCAAGAAAGCATTGCAGATCCTTTAATCCGTGTCTAAAACTGAAGTGAAAATTAGAATTGGCTGCAAAATTTACCTATAGGCTCTATACGCTCATTGCTACCTGCGTCCTTTCCGCCTTATTTATGAAGGCTGACGCATCCCCGTTTCAAAATAAAGCTGATACTTCTCATCCTTTGCACGACCGGCATGGTGATCCTTACCTGTACCCAAACCGCAATAGTTTTGACCTTAGCGATACCAACATTATAAAACGGACAATCGAATACGATCCCATAACCAAACAATATTACATTGTTGAAAAAGTTGGCGACAAATACTATCGTGTTCCATCTGCCCTTTCACGAGAAGAATTTTTAAAGCTCCAGGGCCACAAGGACGAAGTGGATTATTTCCGTCAAAGAGCCAGGCTCCTTTCAGACCTTAACCGGAGGAGCTATAAACCAAAATTCGATTTCAATAAGGACTGGGTGAACCGCATTACCGGCAATGGAAAGGTGGAGATAAAGCCGACAGGTTATGTAGATATTACCGCCGGTTACCAGGGACAGAAAATTAAAAATCCCGTTCTGCCCTAAAGAGCAAGAAATACAGGCGGACTTGATTTCGATATTAATGCCCAGTTCCAGGTGGATGCTATTATTGGTGATAAGATCAGGCTTCCCATTAATTACAATACACTAGCCAATTTCGATTACGAGAATCAATTGAAGCTGGACTATCACGGAAAGGATGATGAGATATTGAAGCAATTCCAAATGGGAACGGTAAACTTTGTTTCCAAAGGAACATTGATCCCCGGTGCTCAATCGTTGTTTGGCGTAAAAACCCAGTTGCAGTTCGGAAAGTTATTTGTAACGGCTGCTTTGGCTAATCAGCGTTCACAAAGGCAATCGCTGGGCGTACAAGGTGGTGCGTCCAGCCAGTCCTTTGATATCAGGGCCGACGAATACGAAGAGAACCGCCACTTTTTACTGGCGCAAAAGTTCAGGAAAGATTACAACAAAGCCATGAGCCAGTTGCCTGTGGTGCATTCCAACTTTCAAATTCTGCGGGTGGAAGCATGGGTAACCAATCGAACCGGCGCCACCACCGATACCAGGGATGTTGTTGGTCTTATGGATTTGGGTGAATACAACCCTTTTAATTCCAATTGGTTTAATAATGGCGATACTTTGCCAAGCAATACGTCAAACTCACTTTATCAAACTTTGGTTAATGCCGGACCCATTGCAAGAAACTCAACGCAGGTTCAGACCTATTTGAACGGATTGAACGGAATGCAGCCGGTGCAGGAGTTTGAAAAAACGTTCGCAAGAAAATTACAGCCAACCGATTTTTATTTCAATCCGCAAATCGGTTTCATTTCACTCAACCAACCCCTGCAGCCCGATGAAGTTTTAGCTGTGGCTTATCAATACACTTATAATGGGAGAATTTTCCAGGTGGGTGAATTTTCACAGGACATACCACCGGACAGCAGCGGCAATACTACCAAGGTTCTATTTCTGAAATTATTAAAAGCAACATCCCAACGTCCCAATCTTCCGATCTGGGACTTAATGATGAAGAACGTGTACAGTGTAGGCTTTGGACAATTGGAACGGCAGGATTTTAAACTGGATGTTTATTATGAAGAGCCGAGTACGGGCACCAAAAAATATTTGCCGCCATCTGTTACCAATACAACAGGTCAACCACCGGTTGCAGAAGGAACTCCAATATTACAATTGGTGAACCTGGACCGTTTGAACAATCAGAACGATCCCCAGCCCGACGGTGAATTTGATTATGTGGAAGGGTTTACCGTGATCTCTTCTCAAAGCCG
>JAICTW010000095.1 GCA_025936195.1 Flavisolibacter sp. | reverse complement strand
TTTTATTATTCAAACTTTTACGAACATCCACAAACAATGGAACCGTTCTAAAATAATAGTTATCGAGGCCAACACCGAGGCCTGCGAAAAACCTTTTATAGCGAACACCATTGATTGTTTGCAATTGCAGGCTTTCATCACTGCCGCCTTCTATCAATCCTACATTGTTAATTGAATGAAATCTGAATTTCGTTCCAGGTTGCTGCGCCTTTACATTCATCACCAACAGCAGGCAGGCTGTTATAAAAAACGGTGTTGATTTCATGCTTTAGTTTTGAATGGTGATTTTACTTAACAAGCGAACATCATTCAGATTGGAATAATCGTATTGATACAATCCATCCTTTGCCACCAAAATCGCACGATCATTTAAGGTAATCACATCAAACGCTTCAGAAACATTGATGGCTTTTAGTAATTGAAGATTGCTTACATCACTGGCATCATAAATCTTTAGTCCTTCCTTACCATCACAAATAAATAAAGCAGAACCATCTTTCGACAAACCATGAGGATTCGTCATCGAATAGGTTCTTACCAAAACAGGATTCGTAAGATTATTAAGCTTGAGCACATCCAGTTCATTGGTGTTTCTTGTGCAGGTAGTGCCTGTTCTTAATGTTACATAAGCATATTGACCATCTGTTATCACCGGATCGCAACTTGCCACGTGTGAAAACTGTGCTGTCTGCACAGGATTATCCGCGGACCTGATATCATAAATGAACATGCCTGTTTGCGAGCCAATAAAAAGCTTGTCCATAAAAGGATAGATCGTTTCAATATTGAATCCAATATCTTTCTTCGTTACATAAGATGGATTTTCTGTGTTGGCAATATTGAAAACAGATAAATCTGAACTGCCCACTGTATAGAGTCTTTGATCAACAATGGTAAACCTTGCCATGGAACCACCAACACCATAAGGAGAAACCGATGCATTTGACTGAGGAACAGGAACACCCGAATAGGCGGCATAATCCATAAAAACGGTGCCGCTTTTTAACAATGCCTCCATTGAATATTTTTCCGTTACGGTAGTATCTCTTTTCTCCCAGTTGGCGATCACTTTGGTGGAATCCGGAAGGAAATTACCATTGTAATAACGATGAGGAAAAACACCTTCTACAACTTTCTTCAACACAACATTTCGGGGATTTGAAATATCAATAGCCACCAGATCGGTATAGAGATCGGCATACAACGTATTTCCTTTGACGGCAAGGTCCATATTACCAGGAATGGCAATGAAGGCTATCTGTTGCGGTTGGGAAGGGTTTGAATTATCAATGATGTGAATGCCTTTGTCAATTTCATTGAGAAAAATGTATTGCCCTTTTATATAGAGTTTCCCGGCTCTTTCTATTGGCTGCGCCGGATTGCTTTTGACATTACTCCGCACTTCCTGAGTGGTTTTATAAACCGGCAGATAATACGTGTAGTGATAGGTTTTGGTGTACGAATCTTTCAAGCAGCCCTGAAGTAAAAAAACAAAACATAGTGTAATGCAGCCTGAAACAATCAACAAAAGCTTTTTCATGTGAAGAGGTTTTGATTTACAATGAAGGATTTCCAATTGCCTGACAACCGATTTAGGATAAGCGTTGCGTGAAAAATCTTATTTTATTGTCACGTAGAGGTGCAGAGAACGCAGAGAAATCATTTTCTTTTTATGAACTCGCCCTTTGCGAAAAGATTCTCTTTAACTTGTAGTTTTTAGCCAGGGCTTGTGTCCTCACAAGCCGCTTTATTGTGTTTGTGGGGACACAAACACGAAACCATTACACATTCGAAACTGCTATACTGCTGCCTTATTTTTTACTCAATTGCCATTGCACTTTCATGCCGTAAGAAAATAAATGGTTGGTTGAATTGCCTTTCTCCAACTTGCTTAATCCATATTCTAATTGAGCCCCGAATGTGATTTCCTTTTGTTTGATCGGCACAGAATAGGTTAAGCCGAATTCAGAAAACAATTGAGTGCTGTTAAATGCTTCTTTACTGTGGAAATAAGATTGTGAATTGTAGTCGAAGCGCAGCGCATTAGTTTGGACCAGGTATTGCAATGAAAGGCCAATATGAAAATTCAAGGACTTTTTCTTTAGCAATTGCCATTCAAAGGCGGCAGGAAGAGAAATAAAATGATATTGATTACGGTAAGGTTGTTGCGCCACGCTTCTGTTGGAATAGTATTGTGAAACTGAAAAATCAGCGATTATTGTATTCTGCATTATTCTGCTTCCCACATGAATGGTATTACTGTAATAGTTGTATCGCAAACCAGTGAAGAGAGAAGTTCTTTTACCTATTTGCTTTTTGGCAATGGCACCAACTTCAAACGAAAAACCTTTCTGCACTGCGGATGGTCCATAATAAAACGGACCGCCGCCACTTGTTGAACCGCCATTGTAATTAGGAGTTGAGGCCAAAGACTTATCAGCATTAAATAAATTGAAACGGTTTAATCCCGAAGTACCGGCATTCACAAGCAACGCATATTTCCATTTTGCTTCTTTGCGCTTCTTTACATCAGGTTTTGTTATGGAACTGCTGTCTTTGGTAAGAGAATCTGTCTTTGGAACTGTAGTTTCAGTTTTCTTTTCATTGTTTACAATGGTGGCCGTGTCTTTAAGTTCTATTGCAGAAATAGTGTCCGGTATTCTTTGTTCCGGCTGAACAGAAGTTTTTTTTGCAGCTTCGGAATTGATTAATGAAATATCATCAGCGCTTGATCTTTGTTCAACTATTGAAAAAGAATTCTTCTTTTTTGATATTAGCTTTTGTACACTCCTTCGCTTGAATGAAGATTGTTTCAATGATACATTGCTTGTAACATCTGAATGTTTTATCGTTTTCGTTTCCGCTGTCTTTTCAGTTTCTCTTTGATTTGTTTTCGTTGTTGTAGTGAAGTGATCTAATGGTGTATGGCTTTTATTTTCCTGGTTGTGATTCTCCGGTTTGTATGAAATATTTTTTGAACTATAATCAATTCCCATCCACAATCCGCCGCCCAATAACAATATCAGCAAAGGGATCCAAAAGATGAATCTTCGGCGGTCCTTTTTTCTGCGGATCTGCAGCTCCACTTTTTGCCAAACAGGATCTGAAGGAACCAGATTCAGTTCCTCTATTTTTTGCTGCACCCGCTTTTCAAATTCATTTTGCATAGGCCGTTCTTTTTACATCATTGTTTTTTTGTTCAATCCATTGTATCAGTAAAGCTCTCGCTCTTGCATATTGCGAACGTGAAGTGCTTTCCTGAATACCTAATATTTTTCCGATCTCCACATGATTAAACCCTTCTACTGCGTATAAATTAAAAATGGTTTGATAGCCCGGAGGCAGTTGCCGTATCAGATCAGCCAATTCCTTTGCTTCCATTTTTATTTCAGGATGTGCATCATTGTTGACAACATGCAGGTGTTCATCCGGAAAAAGAAGATCGGTTTGATAACGGGCATTGCGTTTCAAATAATTGATAGCGGTGGTTACCATGATCCTTCTGATCCATCCGCCCAACTCGCCTTTGAATTGAAATTGATGCAGGTTGAAGAACACTTTTACAAAACCTTCCTGCAACACATCTTCAGCATCGGCAATGGACTTGGTATAACGATAGCACACACTGAGCATGGAGCACGCAAAAAGATCATACAACTGCTTTTGCGCAGCCGGCTTTCCTTTCAAACAATCCTTTACCAGTGTGTAATGTTCCATGAAACAATTCCGTCCTTGTGCTGACAACAGAAATGGAAGTAGCGTTGCAGCGTTTTAAAATATTTCAGATTAAAATAGGTAAAACTAATGGGAGTAGCGATGACTTCAACAATTTATAGCAATTGATGAGTGTTTAGACAATAAACATAAATAACCATAGAAATTATGGATTAGTTGAATTTACAAGACCTGTCATTCAGAATTCAATTGAATTTTAGACGTTTGAGTGAAGATTTTTTATTGACCAATCTTTATTGCTACTATTTTGCTTTTCTTGCGTCGCTCCCGATAGCTATCGGGATTGTATGCTTTGAATTTCTATTCCGCATTTTCGAAGTTCACTACTGATTTCAATTATTCTTTTATTCAGATTTTTTTAATCACGCAGAGAACGCGGAGGCCCTGATAGCTATCGGGAGCAAAGGACGTTAAGACTTTCCACTGCGATCTTTGCGTTTCCTTTGTGCACTTTGCGGCGCTGAAGTACTTCGAATAAATAACTCTTGAATATTGTAATGACACTTGCATAATGCTGAATAGAATTCCTGAACGTTGAAGTGAGTGATGGCGCCTGCTGCGCCACAGGCTACAACAGGCGACGATAGTAGCAATGCGGATGACGACATCATCATTCCACTAATTTTTAAAGAACTATTCAAATAAAACATCCCGCTTTCCAAAAACCCAATCAATCTTCTTTCAAGAAAAAAGAAAACAGCCAATTAATTATCAAACTCAATTAAACTATTGCTGCACGATCGTTTTGATATTATCCAAACCCTGTTCCATCATTACGCCATAGGTATTTTCATAAATAAGGCTTCCGAATTTTCTCCAGGGATACCATTTCAAATGAAAATCCATATACCATTGAAGCGTCAGCGAATCTCCGGCGCCATGCTGATAGATTTTCCATCCATTGATCACTTCAGGTTTTCCGGATTGCTGTAAGTGCATGATAATTTCAGAATCGTTCTGCGATCTTTCAACCATCTGAACTGCAGGAAATTTTGGAGCAGAATCATTTGGAATAAAAGCCGGATGCCAGAGCTTCCATTTGGCCGTATCGCTGATCAATGCAAAGATGGAATCTTTCTCTGCCTGAATATTTGTGGCTTTGGAAATGCGCACATGCGAAGGAATGAGCAAAGAAATTGCCGTTACCACAATAAAAAGAAAAACGATGCTGATCAGGGCCAGTTTAAGTACTCTCACTCAAAATAATTTTATTCCCAACGGAAGAATCTTGCAGTCAATGCATAAATAATAATTCCCCAAACAATAAGTATAAGAATTTGCTGCCAGCAGGTGGCGATGGAGGCACCTTCAAAAGCCACATTGCGCATGGCATCATTCACTGCTGTAAGTGGAAGAAATTTAATGATGGGTTGCAAAAATGCCGGTAATGCAGTTTTTGGAAAAAATGTTCCGGATAAAAAATATTGGGGAAACATAAACAGGTTGGCATAAATGGGAATGACGTTTTGGTTTTTGGCAATACCGCTGATAAAAAATCCAAATCCCATAAAAACCAGTAAAGCAATAAAGCTGATCACCAGCATATCAATGAACGTGATCACACCATTGGCCAAATGAAAATGATACAGGTAATATCCAAAAGCAATCAACACAACCACCGTAAGCAAATTGAAAATAACTTTCGAAAGACTTTCGCCCAAAATGATGTACTGCCGTTCAATAGGAGTGGAATACATTCTTTTCAAAACCAGGGTTTCCCTGAAGGAATAAAAAGTAAAGGAAATACCAAACACCGCGGAACCGATCAATGCAAAACCGATCATGCCGGGAAGAAAGAAATCTATCATCCCATATTTTCTTCCCTCTTCTACCGATTGCGTAATGGTAGCCACCGACTTGTTTTCAGGAAATTCTTCTTTGTCCATCCGGCTGATGGATCCATTGACGGCAGCCAAGGCTGCCTGAAAATCTCTTTGACTTGCTGATGAAGTTCTTAAATGAATAGTGTAGGGCGAATGCGTAGAAGAATCTGTATTTCTTTTTATGTCTATAACAGCGGCAATTCTTCCTTTCTTCAATTCATCATTAATATCTTTATTTTTTTCGTCAACAAAATGAAGAACAGGATTTTGCTTTAAGTGAAAATAAAATTGATTGCTAGTATCGGTATTTTTTTCAAGAGCCACGTCAACCGAAGGAACACCACCCCCGCTGCCAAGGGCACCAAAGATCCAGATCAGCACTATGGGGAAAAACAAACTGAAGAAAACCGATTGCGGACTTCTGAACGTTGCTTTTAAGCTGGCTTTGGTGACGGCCAGCATGGCTTTTATCTGACTATAATTTTGTGGCATGCTATCGGAAATTTACAATTCCTTCCAAAGACATAGTTCCGTTTCATTCATTAAACAAGTACGAACCATGAACTTTTGAGCAAGCAAAAGTAGTTGTTAATGAATAAAGAATTCAAAGGGCACCCTGGCCTGTGTGGAATTGGTCATTTGTTTGATGCGCATCATTTCAGCATAAATTTTATACTGCTCCTCTCCTAACTGCTGGCGTATGATAGCTTCCGGTTCCGATTTCTCTTTGTGCAATAAATTATCCAACCAGCTTCTTGACTCCGGATATTCCTTCAATTCATACTTACTAAGTTTTGCCATTCGTGCAGCGCAATCAATGGCAGACTGCAAATTGCCAATGCGGTCAACCAACCCTAATTGCAAAGCATCCTGTCCGCTCCATACACGTCCCTGCGCAATGCTGTCAATATAATTGATGTCTTTCTTTCTTCCCTGCGCCACTCTTTGCTTGAATTGGAGATAGGTTCTATCCACACCATTTTGCGCCATTTGCCTTTCTGCTTCATTCATGGGACGATAAATATTGGGACCATCAGCATAAGGTGCTGTTTTTACACCATCGAAAGTGACGCCCAGTTTATTTTTAAAAAATCCGCCCATATTCGGTATCACGCCAAATACACCAATGGAGCCCGTGATGGTATTGGGATTACAAAAAATACTATCGGCGCCGCAGGAAATATAATAACCACCTGATGCGGCCACATCGCCAAAGCTTACAATCACCGGTTTGCCTTCCTGCTTTGCCATTTGCAATTCGCGCCAGATAATATCACTGGCCAATGCACTGCCACCGCCGGAATTCACACGCATTACAATTGCCTTTACATTATTGTCCAGCCTTGCTTTGCGGATCATGCTTCGGAAATGTTCGCCACCGATATTGTCACTGCTGCCTTCTCCATCCACAATATCACCTTCGGCATAAATAACAGCAATGCGGTCCTTTGCATATTTGTTGATGCTTACTGCTTCTTTGTATTGGTCAATATCAAGGAGATTCATTTTGTCGGTCTTGCCGATGCCCAATCTTTGTTTGAGTTCCGCTTTAATTTCATCATCATATCTAACCCCATCAATCAACTTATTGTTCACTGCATCCTGCGGCGTTTGAATCGCTCCTGTGTTGGCAAGTTGATGAAGCGTTGCCGTGTCCACACCTCTCGCCTTTGCTGTTTGCAATAGAAAATAATTGTACATATCGCCCAGCCAAACCGTGGTTTGCAATTTATTTTCCCGCGTCATTTGCGTGGTACGAAAAATTTCCGTGGCACTCTTATATTTTCCTGCATAAAAAATTTGTGGTTGGATATCGAGCTTGTCCAAAAGTTCTTTTACAAAGAAAAGACTTACAGCAAAGCCTTTCCAGTCAAGGCTTCCGGTGGGAGTAACGTAAATTTTATCAGCAACATTCGATACAAAATAAGCGCCCTGGCTCATGGTGTTTCCATGAGCAATGATGAATTTTTTGGACGATTTAAAATCCACCAAAGCATTTCTTATTTCATTGCTTGAGGCAAGTCCGTTGGCATTTTCATCGGCCTCAATATAAATTCCTGAAATATTGTTGTCAGTCTTTGCATGATTGATCAGGCGAACCAGATCAAACAAACCCGGAACATCTTTTTCTCCGTTCACTACGGACAAAGGATTGCTCTGCATTTTTTCATGAAAGGTTTTGGAAAGATCAATTACCAGAACCGACTTGGAAGGAACATCCGGTTTGTCACTCGAAACAATCGTACTTACAAAGGCAATGGCCAGGAAAAGACAAATAAGAGAGAAAACAACCAATGACAACAAAGAGGCAAAGAATATTTTGAAAAAGCTTCGCATAAAGATT
>JAICTW010000780.1 GCA_025936195.1 Flavisolibacter sp. | reverse complement strand
CTTCCAATTGCTTATAAATGGAAGGATTTTCTTTCAACTCTTTCAACAAAGTATAGCCGGCAATCATTGCGAGAGGATTACCACTTAAGGTTCCTGCCTGGTACACATTTCCCAATGGTGCAATGTGTTTCATAATTTCCAACTTACCACCAAAGGCGCCAACAGGCATCCCTGCGCCAATTACTTTTCCATAAGTTACAAGGTCTGCATCAATTTTTAATCGTTCCTGTGCGCCCCCTTGTGCCAATCGAAATCCGGTCATTACTTCATCGAAAATGAAAACAATGTTTTCTGCTGCACAAATTTTTCGCAAGCCTTCTAAAAATCCTTTTTGCGGAAGAATGCAGCCCATGTTTCCTGCAACAGGTTCAATGATGAGGGCAGCAATTTCATTTTTATTTTCTTCAATCAGTTTCTGTACAGCGTCCAGATCGTTGTAGGGAGCAACCAACGTGTCTTCTGAAACGCCGGCAGTAACACCCGGCACCGTTTGAATGTTGAATGTAGCCACGCCACTTCCTGCTTTCACCAAAAAACTATCAGCATGACCGTGATAGCAACCTTCAAATTTGATGATCTTGTTTTTTCCTGTGTAACCTCTTGCCAAACGAATGGCACTCATGCAGGCTTCTGTTCCGCTGCTCACCATTCTTATTAAATCAACATTCGGCACCATGCTTTTAATGAGTTCCGCCATTTCAACTTCCAGTTCTGTTGGTGCACCAAACGATGTGGAATCCATTGCTTTTTTTTGAATGGCTTCAACAACAGGTTCATAGGCATGTCCTAGGATCATCGGTCCCCAGGAATTGATGAAGTCAATGTATTTGTTTCCATCAACATCATACAAATAAGCACCTTTGGCCTTTTGTAAAAAAACGGGAGTCCCGCCAACGCTTTTGAATGCACGAACAGGAGAATTGACTCCACCTGGAATGCTTTGCTGTGCTCTGTTGAATAGTTGTTGACTTTTAGAAATGTTCATAGTTCAGTTTGTGAATAGTGAATAGTGAATAGTGAATGGCTGCTGCATTGTGCTGAATGGAATTGTTGGTGCACAGGTGGGTCCCGATAGCTATCGGGACAACAAAACTCAATGCAGCATTCAGCTAAGAACATTATTAGTTCTGTCTTTCTGAAGATCATCATTAAAGAGGGAAACTGCTTCCATTTGAATCTGTTTCTTTTTTTGCAGGCAAATTGACACGATAATAGATATCGTCAAAAGAAAGTGTACAGCTGATGCTGTTAAGATGAACTTCTTTATGGATAGAACTGAATTTATCGAACTTCCATAAGCCGTCATCTTTCCGGCGAATGATTTCTACTGTGTATTCTCTTGAGTCAATCAAAACATATTCCTGCAAGGAAGGGATTTGCTGATAATAAAAAAATTTATAGCCTCTGTCTATTTTTTCAGTGCCTTCGCTGATGACTTCAAAAATCACCAATGGATTCAAAAGCGTGTCAAATACATTCGGTTGCTTTTGTGTATCACCGCAAACGATGCTTGCATCAGGATAGAAATAATTCTTACCCGCCGGAGTGGTAACACGAAAATCGGAAGGATAGATATTGCATTCTTTCCCTTTTAAAAAACTTCCTACTTCGCGTATCAGATTTGAAACGATGGTGTTATGTTCTTCTGTAGCGCCGGCCATAGCAATGACCTTGCCATCCAGGTATTCATGTTTTTCAGGCGATGCTTGTTCAAGCAAAAAATATTCTTCGGCTGTTAGATAATCTTTTACTGATGAAGCCAT
>JAICTW010000651.1 GCA_025936195.1 Flavisolibacter sp. | reverse complement strand
GGTAAAGGCGCAGAAGTGTATGCTCAAAGCGGAGTGCCGGCAAGCTTGCCTGGAGGTAAAAAATATTTTGGCTCGCCTGCGGAGGATGCAATGAGTAAGAAAAAAGAATTGGTGTGGATCAAGAGGATACCGGAATTGTGGGAGAGAATGAAAGGCCCCCTTTAGGAGGACAGGGGGAACATCTCTAAATAGACGGGACAGTGATCACTATGTTTTACATCGGGAAAGATCTCTGCATCTTTCAAATAAGGTTTCAATGGTTCGGTTGCAGAGATGTAATCAATTCTCCAGCCTTTATTATTTAACCGCACACTTGGAAAGCGCTGGCTCCACCAACTGTAGCGATGCGGCTCCGGATGAAATTCTCTGAAGGTATCAATCCATCCATTGCTGTAAAATTTATCCATCCATGTTCTTTCTTCTGGTAAAAAGCCTGATGTGTTTTTGTTGCCGGAAGGATTGTGGATATCAATTTCCTTGTGAGCAATATTATAATCGCCGCAAACAATAATATTGGGGTTTGTTTTTCTTAAGTCCTGTAGGTAATCAAAAAATTCATTGAGCCATTGGTACTTGTAGGTTTGCCTTTCTTCGCCGGTAGTTCCGGAAGGGAAATATGCATTGATCAATTTTAGTTTTCCAAAATCAAGTTGAATAACTCTTCCTTCATCATCGCTCACTTTATGTCCTGTGCCGCATTGCACTTTATCCGGATGAATTTTTGTAAAAACAGTTACACCACTATATCCTTTTTTCTGAGCGCAAAACCAATGATCGTGATATCCAAGGTCACTGAACAATTTTGATTCAATATCACTTTGCTGCGCTTTGTTTTCCTGAATGCAAATAACATCGGCGGGATGTGTTTTCAGCCAATCTAAAAAACCTTTCTTAATGGCGGCCCGGATGCCATTGACATTGTAACTGATAATTTTCATGAAACAAATGTAAAGGGGAATGGGCAATGATGAAATGTCAATGGTGAATTACAGTACTGTCATTGTTTAGGTTTGTTTTGTTTCACGCTGAGGCGCAGAGAATGCAGAGAATTTTTGTTCTTTCTCTGGGAACTCCAAGTCTCTGCGTGCAATTTTTTTCTTCTTTCGTATTGTATGTTATCTCCTATTAGAAACTTCTTTCAATTTCATCTGAGAAGTTGATGTGTTACAAAGACAAAGGAACAAATCCCAATTTCCTTTCCACTTCTTTTGGTAACTGCGGAAGCTTTCTTCTTTCAATTAAGAACGATGTTAGTTGTGCAATTTCCTTGAAAATATAGTGTTTATCGGCTGCTGCTTTTAAGTAGTCTTTACCGCTGCTTCCTCCTGTTCCTATTCTTGTTCCGATCATACGGTGCACCATGTTCATGTGACGATGACGCCAGGTGCTTAACTGTTCATCTATTTCCAATAAATTATTCAACAATTGAAAAGGCAATTGCAACAAAGGATAACCGCGGTACAGCATGATGAACAAAGCAGCACGGTTGGCTTTTGCTGAAAGCGTGTAGTGTGTTTCCTTATGATGGAACAACACTTCATCGAAAGCTTCCATGTTGTTTTTTTCTGCTTCGGCTAAACTGTTGGCATAACAGTTTTTGTATTCTGCCCAGAAAGGTTGTATATCATTTGATTGAGGAAAATTTTTCCAAAGTGTTTTGTCGTCGAAGAAAGGCATTCGTTCCAGCCAATCATTTACCAATTGTAAAAATGATTGATTGCTTTCTGCTTGTTTGATCAGATCAATGTGTTCCTGTTTTAGTTGAGAAGTATAATATTCTTTTCCGTGCCGGTATTCAAACTTCAATCCGAGTTTTGCTTCCAGCATTTTAAATTGCCAGCTTTGAAATCCCGATGCCGGTCGAAGCATATCACGGAAGTCCAGGAAATCCATTGGCGTCATCGTTTCTAAAATGTCAATCTGATGTACCAGCACCCGAAGAATAACCACCATTCTGTTTAAGCGGTGAACAACCGTTTGCAGCTCGGGAGAATTATCATTGAGTGCAGGCTTCTTCATAATCTCCACTATGGAGTCTGCTTCTTGATGCAGTTGCTTGAACCAAAGCTCATAGGTTTGATGAATGATGATGAAAAGCATTTCATCATGTGCCGAAGCATTTGTTTTGTCGCTTTCTAAAAATTGAGCGTTAAGAATTTTGTCGAGTTGAAGGTAATCGTGATAGTGAATTCCCTCTGTCCCCTCAAAGGGGAGACTTAGGTCGGAGTTGCTTTTATTTGTTTGATCAGTCATTTTAATTGAAGCGTTTTGCAAAGCAACTGATTATTTATGAGTGTTTGCCATTGTTCGGAAACTTGCACAATGCTCAAGAAAGTTCTGAACGTAGAAGTGTGCGACGCAATAAATGATGAAAGTAGTAGTGTAGTTAAGTACAAAACAAAAATTAACCGCTTTAAAGAATAGCCGGCAAAAGAAAAGTTTCTTCGGCCTAAGTTCCCCCACCGGGAGACAGGGAGCTAAATTCAAACCCAATATCCTTCCTGAAATATTT
>JAICTW010000688.1 GCA_025936195.1 Flavisolibacter sp. | reverse complement strand
TTTTTTATTTTCTTCATAATCTATTAATCTACCCAAATCCCGGTTCAGACTTAATGCAGAAAAAACGAAACAATTCCAACAAGGATCAGCACACCACCAGTTATCTTCTTTTCATTGTGCTCAATAAATTCTGCCGGCAAAAGATTAACGCCTTTATTGCCAAGATTCACCAGCAATAAAATTCCGGATATGCTGACAATGGTGTAAATGACAGACATGATAATTACAGTTGCCATTCCATAAGCACCGGCGGAGAGAAATAAACTTTCCACTTCCAGGCAGGGAGACAAAAACATCATCACAATAAAAATCAAAATCCATTTCTGCTTGGAACGCTTGTATCCGGCTATGTCTTTTTTTTCATGATGATGGTGGTGAGGAAGATTAACCGTAAAATAAATCAAACCAAAAGTTATAAGTAATACCGGCGCCACTACATAAATAGCGGTTCCATACTCGTTTTGAAGTTTAACTCCAATCAGTCCAAGAACAATTCCTAAAATAACCGTACCGATAACATGCGCTGCGGCAGCAATTAAAGTCACAATATTCAGATCTCTGATCTTCCAATGCTCCGCTCTTGCCACGGCCACCAATGGCAGCCAGTGGTTAGGAATCAATGCATGAACAAAAGCAAGAATGAATGTACCGGCAAGAAGACTAAACATAATTTCAGTTCGCAAGTTTACGAGTTCACAAGTTAAGGTTCACGATCACAACTCGTGAACCCGTAAACTATCGCAGCAGTTCACAAGGTTTTAATCCTGTATGTTTTTTAAATGCAGTGGAAAAATGCGAGATCGAAGAATATCCTAAAAGAGCAGAAACTTCAGTAACGTTCAACCCTTTTTCGTACAACAAATATTTGGCATGCTCCATTCTCTGGCTTTGATAAAAATCAAAAATGGTACTACCAAACATTTCCTTAAATCCTTTCTTCAAATAACATTCGTTCATTGCCACCTTGCGGCTCAATGCTTTGATGGTGATTGGCTCGCCAATATGTTGCAATAAAATTTCTCTTGCTTTAATGATCTTCTCCCTGTCCGCCTCGTTGGCTAAAAATTTGTTAGCAGCAGTATCAAGTTCTTTCTCTTCCAAACAGTCAAGGCTGTACAATAACAGCATTTGTGTTTGGGCATTTACAAAAATATTTTCCAGGTTGCCGGAGAAATTATGGTTCAACAAGGTTTCTATTGCCATCCGCGTACGGTTGCAAATCGAAAAGGTTTTTGAAAAAGACGGCTCGTGCCGGAAGGAAAGCACATTCTCACTAACCGTATTGTTCGCATTTCTCGTTCCAACAAATTGTTCCAGCAGTGATGAAGTAAAAACAAAGCTTAAAAAATCCACACTTTCTACTTTCTGTTCGCAATGGAAGGATGCATTGGCTTTGCACTGATTGCATTCGTGCTGATGGTGGCGGCAATACATATTGCCAATGCTACAAAACTTCAACTCCAGATAATTTTTGCTTTGATCGCCAGACTGGTAATGATAATGGATCATGCCAAAGTCTTCTGCCAACCAGTTTCCCGGCCGTGCATATCTTTTAATGGAGTAATGAACCGAGCCCGGTATCTGGCTGGAACTCTCGAACACAAGTTCGGTTTGAAGGCCCCGTTGTCCCGCAAAATTTTTATTGATAGCTGCAGACTGCATTAGTCTGCAAATTTAGAAGCAAGGATGCATTTGATGAAGTTTCATAATTCAGACTTTCGTCATATTTACTATTTTCGCCGAATGCAGTCAGGAAATTACGGCTATGATTTTCAGCACACCCTTGCTTCAGAAATCATTATCAGTGGTGTAGGTATTCATACGGGGCAAAATGTAGAAATGAAATTGATGCCTGCAGAGGCGAATACAGGCATTCTTTTTAAAAGAATTGACCTTCCGGGAGCACCATCAGTAAAGGCAGACGTGGACAATGTTTCGGAAACTACAAGAAGCACCACAATCGAAGCCAATGGTGCCAGAGTGGGAACCATTGAACATCTTTTGGCTGCGCTTTTCGGCAACAGCGTTGATAATGTTTTGATTGAGATCAACGGACCTGAAGTACCTATCCTTGATGGAAGCTCAGAACCTTTTATTGAAGCCATTCAAAAAGCAGGAATTAAAAAGCAGGACGCACACAAAATCTACTACACGCTTCAGCACAACATCACTTTCTCCGACGACCAAAAGAAGGTGGAAATGGTAGCACTTCCTTATGATGATTTCAGAATTAATACGCTGATTGA
>JAICTW010000714.1 GCA_025936195.1 Flavisolibacter sp. | reverse complement strand
TGCCAGCGAAGCAGGTTTGAGTTGGGATGATCTGAAACTTTATGCTTCCCGCGGCTATGAGATAGCCAGCCACACGGTTACTCACGCGCATCTTGCTATTATGGATACAGCCAATATGCTGTATGAGTTACAGAAAAGCCGGCAGGATATTTTGGATCACCTGGGAGAGAAATATACCTTTTCTGCCGAAGTTCCTTTTGGAATTGAAGATCCGAGGGTAATGAAAACTGCACTACCGGTTTATCCTTCCCTGCGAAATCTGATGCCCGAGCCTTATATGAAAGAAATAAATCGTGGCGACAAAGCGCAACCCGTTACAGCAGATAAAGAATATGTGCAATGGCAGCGAGGGCCGCTTTCCAAAACACCTTTGGCAAAGATGCAATCATGGATAGATTCCACACTGGCACATAATAATATCTGGCTGGTGCTTGTGTTTCACGGAATAGATACATTAGGATGGGAGCCATTACCACATGAATTAGTAGATACTTATTTTCAGTATATAAAAAAGAATGAACCCAATCTTTGGGTAGCTACTTTTGGAGACGTGGGACGATATATGCGCGAAAGGATGGATACAAAAGTAACTTCAAATTTAAGCGCTGATTCTATAGCTGTTTCCCTGAGTCGCTCGCTGGATAAAAATATCTACCATATTCCTTTAACGCTCAAAACTTATGTACCGGCGGAATGGGGTAAAGTAAAGATAGTGCAAGATGGTAAGATCACAGGAGCAACCGTGCAGAAGGATGAAAAAGGAACTTATGTTTTATACTCCGTGTATCCCGATATATCATCTGTCGTATTGAAGAAAGATAAATCATAATATCCAGAATTGCCTCAATAATATTGCGCAAAGATTTCGGTATTTTTTGCTTTTATTTTTTATTCCTGCTCCCATGGATGCAAAAAAATTTGCAGCAAGATAATTCCCTGGGTGCATTAAAATATCTTTTTAGATTGGCAGTAGTTTTGAAAAAAGTTGGAGAAGTTGGTAGAGCGGGTAATCCCGCATGCATTAATATATTTGCTTTTATGAAAAAGATTATTCTTCTTTTATCCTTTCTTTTATTGATGGATACTTGTTTCTCCCAGGTGCCCTCAGTCAACAAAAATCAGGATGTGGGAAAGGTTTACGCCAGCCCACAGATTCCGGCCTCTTTTCCCGGCGGCGAATTGGCATGGCAAAATTTTGTTGCGGCTAACCTTGATACAAATGTCCCACTTAAAAACGGCGCTCAGGCAGGAACTTATACTGTTAGTGTTAGATTTATAGTCGGCATGGATAGTGTTGTAAGCGATGTTGGATGTGAAAACGATCCGCAGTATGGAATGTGCCAGGAAGCTATCCGGCTAATCAGGAAAAGTGGCAAGTGGAAACCTGCAACTCAAAATGGGAGAATTGTAAACGGATTCAAGTTGCAGCCAATTGTCTTTACCATAAAATGAATGTAATCTTTTCCTGGTAAGAAAAACCACCACCCCGGCATGCTGTCTGAGCCAAATCTCTGGCTTGCTTTTTTTTATTTTTGCAATCAAATTAATAAGCATGGCAGAATACCATCTTGCGCAGATTAATGTTGCACGCATAAAAGGTGTTGACATCAATGATCCGGTGATGATAGAATTTGTAGAAAATCTTGACCATATAAATGCTTTGGCAGAAAGCGCTCCAGGCTTTGTGTGGCGGCTCAAAGATGATAGCAATAATGCAACCAGCCTTAACCCGTTTGGCGATGCCCAGGTAATTATAAACATGTCAGTGTGGGAAGACGTTCCGGCATTGGAGGATTATGTTTTTAACACGCCTCACCGCGAATTTTTGAAGAGAAGAAGAGAATGGTTTCACAAGTATGGCAAAGCATCGATGGCATTATGGTGGATACCAGCAGGGGAAATTCCATCCGTGGAAAAAGGTATTGAACAGTTGGATCATCTTCAACAAAATGGCGCGACAGGGAGGGTATTTGATTTTAGGCAACGCTTTCCACCACCTGCAAATAAAAGCCGCACCTCAAAATAAGCAGGGACAACAGGCTCCGAAATAG
>JAICTW010000457.1 GCA_025936195.1 Flavisolibacter sp. | reverse complement strand
CGATACGGTAAAAATTTTACATGCAGAAGTGTTGGACAAAAATGGAAATTTCTATACTGACAATCTAAGGGCCGCCAAGGCAGAGGGAGTTTATATCTTAAAAGGAAATGGTGAAGAAACCTTTGAGCCGCATTTTACATTTTTTGGTTTTCGCTATATAAAGATTGAAGGCCTTCGGGGAGAGATCAAACCTGAAAATTTTACGGCTGTTGCTTTGTATTCCGATATGCAAGCAACAGGAACATTTACTTCTTCCAACGCTATGTTGAATCAATTGCAGCACAATATTCAGTGGGGACAAAACGGAAATTTCCTGGACGTACCTACTGATTGTCCGCAGCGTGATGAACGATTGGGTTGGACCGGTGATGCGCAAGTGTTCTCACGCACAGCCGCTTTTAACAGGAACGTCAACAACTTTTTTGCGAAATGGTTGAAGGATGTGGCAGCCGATCAACAACCCAATGGAAGTGTTCCTTTCGTTATTCCCAATGTATTAGGCGCGGGTTCAGGCGGCGCTACCGGCTGGGCTGACGTGTGCACTATTATTCCATGGAACATGTATGTATTGTATGGTGATGAAAAAATTCTGCAACAACAATATTCAAGTATGAAGGCTTGGGTGGATTATATGAAGAACAACAGCAAAGATGATTTATGGAACACCGGTTACCATTTCGGCGATTGGTTGTTCTATCGTCCTTTTGATGATAACGATGGCCGTTCCGCAGTTACCGATAAATATTTAATTGCACAAAGCTTTTGGGCACATTCCACACAATTGTTGATCAATGCTGCAAAAGTGTTGGGCAAAACAAATGATGTCGCTGTCTATTCGTCCCTGCTCAAAAGAATTAAAGATGCGTATATGAAAGAGTATGTAACGCCCAATGGAAGACTGGTTTCAGGTACGCAAACGGCTTATGTTCTTGCCTTGAATTTTGATATGCTGCCTGAAGCTTTGCGGGCGCAGGCTGCAGAACGTTTGGTG
The DNA here is from genome assembly GCA_025936195.1 of Flavisolibacter sp. The sequence goes on along the minus strand of JAICTW010000457.1, from coordinate 2,461 downwards.
AATAATATTAAAAGCTATGGCGTGCAGTTGACCACCGGCTTTCTGGGAACGCCGTATTTATGTCCCGTGCTTAGCCGTTTTGGTTATGATGATATTGCCTACCAATTATTGTTCCGCCAAAGCTATCCCTCATGGCTATACGAAGTAAAAATGGGCGCCACCACCATTTGGGAACGATGGGATGGCATCAAACCTGACAGTAGTTTTGAAGTTCCTTCCATGAATTCCTTCAACCATTATGCGTATGGTTCTATCGGCGATTGGATGTACAGAACAACAGCCGGAATTAATGCAGACGAGGAAGCACCGGGTTATAAAAAGATTATTATCAAACCACATCCTACAAACAGTTTGTCCTTTGCTTCTGCAACACTTCAAACTTATTATGGCAAAATTGTTTCAGGGTGGAAGAGGGAAAATGAGCATTTTGTTTTGAATGTTGAACTGCCTGTCAATACAACGGCTACAGTATTCATTCCTTCAAATAACATTGAGGATATTGTTGAAAGCGGAAAAAAACTTTCAGAGGCAGGTTTGCAGTTAATGGGAAATGCAAATGGATATACTGAAGTAAAATTGGGTTCCGGCAACTATTCTTTTGTAGTGAATGAAAAGAAAAGTTTTTGATGGCTCCTTCTAAAACCTAACTCTTATGCGCATAAAATTTCTCTTTATTTTATTGATCTCTTTTTCTGTTCTGAATGCACAGAAGAAAAATTCCAAGATCACTGCTGCTCCTTCATCAACCGGAACGGTTTGGTCTGCTGAAAAAGCAAATATCTGGTACAATCAACATAGATGGATTGTTGGATCTGATTTTCTCCCCAGCACGGCCATCAATCAGTTGGAAATGTGGCAGGCCCCAACTTTTGATCCTGTGACGATCGATCGTGAATTGGGATGGGCAGAAAATATAGGCATGAATACCATGCGTGTTTTTTTGCACAGCATTGCATGGAAGGAAGATCCGGAAGGATTTAAAAAAAGAGTGGATCAGTTTTTATCTATTGCCGACAAGCATCACATTCAACCCTTGTTTGTTTTTTTTGATGATTGCTGGAATAAGGTTCCCCATGCGGGCAAACAACCCGATCCTTTGCCGGGTATTCACAATTCAGGTTGGGTGCAGGACCCCGGTCAGCCTGCTTCAAACGACACGACAATTTTTCCTGAACTGGAGAAATATGTAAAAGATGTGCTGACAAGTTTTAAGAACGACAAAAGAATTCTTCTCTGGGATTTGTACAATGAACCCGGTAACAGCGGTAAAGGTGATTCTACTTTGACCTTGCTTACAAATGTATTTCAATGGGCAAGAGAAGTGAATCCTGAACAACCCATTTCTGCAGGATTGTGGGCCTGGGATTTTGAAAAACTCAATACATTCCAGGTGCAAAATTCTGATGTGATTACTTATCACGATTACGATGAGCCGCAAGCACACAAACTCGTTATTGAATTGCTGAAGACAAATGGGAAACCATTGATCTGCACCGAGTACATGGCACGCATTCGCAACAGCCGTTTCTTCAATATTCTTCCTTTGTTGAAAAAAGAAAATGTCGGCGCCATTAACTGGGGATTTGTTTCAGGAAAAAGCAATACTATTTATGCCTGGGGCACACCCATCCCGGACGGCAGTCAACCCGTTGAATGGTTCCATGATATTTTTTTCAAAGACGGTACGCCTTACAGGCAGGATGAAGTACAGCTCATTAAAAAGTTAACTACACTGCCGTCCAATTAACCACAAAAATTAACAATCGGCAAGTGATTTCATTCAATGTATTCAAGATTGTGGCTCGGGAGTTTAATTTCCACAACAACACAAAGGAAAAAACCAAATAAAAAATAGCACAATGAAATTTACAAAACTGGTACCAAATATATTTTATGAGGATATCAAAGATGGCTTGCATCTTTTTGTTGACTGTTTGGAATTTACAATTGGTTTTAATGATCTGGAGTCACAACAGCCCTGCTGTGTTGTACAGAAAGACAATTTATCTGTGTTTTTAATCCAGGATAAAGAATATGCTGATAAGGACCGGCCCGAGATCAGGCTTCATACAGATAACATTGAAGAAGTTTATTCCGGCATTGTAAAAAATGATCCGGAATTGCTTCATCCTAATTTGAATAAGATAACACTGAGGCCCTGGGGCGCAAAGGAATTTGCATTGGCCGATGCATCCAATGTTTGTGTTATCATTCAGCAATGGACATAACTTCCTTGCCTTTATTGATGTGTTCTGTTTTCTTCATATAAACTTTAAACAGAAAGCCGGGCCTCCGCAAGCCCGGCTTTATTTAGCCCTATATTATTCTTCTTTCGAAGTTCTTTAATTGTAAACGAATAACGCTTTCTCTATAATCTTATTGGTTTACGAACCTGACAGTCTGCCTGTTATTTCCTTCCTTCACTTCCAGCAAATACACTCCCTTAGTCAGTATGTTGTTT
>JAICTW010000153.1 GCA_025936195.1 Flavisolibacter sp. | reverse complement strand
TCCTTATTCTCCTTCACCTGGTTTCTTTTATGTGCCACCGCTTTCTGCCTGATGATCTCTCCAACGGGCACATTGCTCAATTTGCTTTCCAGCCATGAAATTATATCGAGGTAAGCAAATGCTCTTGTGGCCAACCTGTCATTTTCATATTGCTTCAGCTTAGTTAGTAATTTTTGAAATTCCGGCTTTAATTGATTGGGTGAAAGACTAAAGGAACGCTGTAAAAATTTGAAGACATCTTCCTCAACCGGACCCAGGCTTTCCATTTTCGCCATGAAGCGATAGACCGACTTCACGAGGTATTCCAATAAATTAAAATTGCCTAATTCATAATGCGCAATCAAATGAAGCAGCCGTGCATAGGCCTGCAAATCACTTCTCAAATCCACTTTCCAATTGATGATCTTATTAAGATAAACAATGGTGTTTTCATAATCACCGCTTCCAAAATAAAGTGAAGCAATCTTGTAATAAAATACCAGTACCCGGTGCCTGTCCAGATAGATCAAATACTCTTTCAACCTTTCATTAATATAGGGAACCAGTTCCAATCCTTCTTTGAAGGTTCCATACATAAAATGCCGGTTGATCTTCGCTGTGTACAAATACAAGAACACCTGTATGCTGTTGTTCTCGTTCCTTTTTACCAGATCACTTTCCGCAAAATTTTCAAATTCTTCCAGAGTAGTTTCGAACTTTTCAAAATTCTGAAGATCAAAATGAGCACTCATCAAATTGTGCAGTCCTTTGATGTAATGCGCCGTTTCAATTTCAATCATCATGGGCTCTTCATGAAAAAGCTCCACCCATTTTTGTGTATAACGGTAGTACATTAAAAAATCCTGCATGATGAACGCATACCAGCAATAGCTTTGATACAAATACAACCGCTGATAAAAATCTTTGGAATTGATCGTTTCTTCCGGAAGATTGTCTTTGAAAAATTCGTTTACTGTTTTTTCATCCGCTTCATTTCTTGCATGTCCGTTGTTGATATACCAGCCATACAGTTCCAAAGCAAGGTTCGAGAGTTTTGTAATAAGCGCCACATGATCTATCACATCTACCGACTCCGTTGTTAATTGCCGTGCTCTGTCTTTCAGGCTTCGGGTAATGTGTAAGCCTTCTATCTTTTTTTCTAAAAACAAAATGGGAACCAAAAAAGAATACTGGTTGTGTTGCTTCGCATTTTCCTTTGCTTTGTCAAGGATCTTCAGGCTTTGCAAATACAATCCTTTATTATAAAGAATCCGGGCATGGTCCAACTGTTCGTGCAATTGAATATCTATATTTTCATTCGTTTCCAGCAGGCGCAAGCTGGCTAGAATTTGTTTATACAAATGAGCTTTGCGATTAGCGATCTGTTCTTTTTTAATGGACTTAATTTTCTTTAACAGCACGGTTTCATTGTATTCATCCATTTTATCAAAAGCGTCGAATAACTCAATAATTTTTAAATCCTCATTAGAAGAATTTCGTTTGATATACAGTTTGAAATTGCGCTTTTCGGCCTTTTGAAGCGACTTAACTAATTGAAACAAGGTATCACCCGAACGGTTAGGCATCATATAAAGTTTAAAGCAAAACGCAGTATGGGCAAGAGTTTCAGCCTGTTACCCATCCTTTCACTAACGCAAAATAGGCATATTTTGTTTTTCGAACCAATTCAGCTTCCAGTAGCTTCGAAGACTATCTTCTAACACAAATTGCTATGGCCAATAATCAAGTCTATATTTTCGATACCACACTTCGTGATGGCGAACAGGTGCCCGGTTGCAAATTGAATACACAGGAAAAACTGGAGCTTGCTGTTCAACTGGAAGACCTTGGCGTTGATATCATTGAAGCCGGTTTCCCTATTTCAAGTCCCGGCGATTTTGAGTCCGTTGAAAAGATTGCAAAGACCATTAAGCATGCAACGGTTTGCGGATTGAGCCGTGCCGTTCAAAAAGATATTGAAGTGGCTGCGCAGGCTTTGAAATATGCAAAGCGTCCACGTATTCATACCGGCATCGGCACTTCCGATTATCACATCAAAAGCAAATTCAATTCTACAAGAGAGCAGATTATTGAAAGAGCAGTACAAGCTGTAAAATGGGCCCGCAATTTTACAGATGATGTAGAATTTTATGCAGAAGATGCAGGAAGGACCGACAATGATTATTTAGCAAGAGTTATTGAAGCGGTAATTGCAGCCGGCGCTACAACCGTAAATATTCCTGATACCACCGGTTATTGTTTGCCGCAACAATATGGCGAGAAGATTGCTTATTTAAAGAACAATGTTTCAAACATTGATAAAGCCATCATATCCTGTCATTGTCATAATGATCTGGGATTGGCCACTGCTAATTCTATTTCAGGAGTGATCAGTGGTGCACGACAAATTGAATGTACTATCAATGGTTTGGGTGAAAGAGCAGGCAATACGTCATTGGAAGAAGTGGTGATGATCTTAAAACAACACAGGCATCTGAGACTTCATACCAATATCAAAACAAAAAAACTAAACCCGTTAAGCCGTTTGGTTTCTGATACCATGCGCATGCCGGTACAGCCGAATAAAGCCATTGTTGGCGCTAATGCTTTCTCACATTCATCCGGCATTCACCAGGATGGATTTTTAAAAGATGCATCAACGTATGAAATTATCAATCCTGATGAAGTAGGTGCTGAAGGAAGCAAGATCGTTTTAACAGCAAGAAGCGGACGCAGTGCTTTGGCTTACCGCTTTTTGAAACTGGGCTATCAATTCAATCGCAATGACATTGATGTTTTGTATCAGCAATTTTTAAGAGTTGCCGATTCCAAAAAAGAAGTGATGGAAGAAGATTTAAAAGTTTTAGCAAACCAATATCAACCTGAAACCGCAGTAGCATAATTATGGGTAAGACATTATTTGAAAAAATTTGGGATAAACATGTGGTAAAGTCCATTGAAGATGGACCCTCTGTAATTTATATTGACAAGCATTTTATTCACGAAGTAACCAGTCCGCAGGCCTTTGCCGGATTGGAAAAACGCGGACTGAAAGTATTTCGTCCGGATCATATTGTAGCAACGGCAGATCATAATGTTCCTACACTCAATCAACATTTACCCATTCGTGAAGAATTATCACGCAAGCAAGTGGAAAAGCTAATTGAGAATTGTAAAAAATATGGAATTGAATTGTATGGATTGGGACATCCTTACCAGGGCATCGTTCATGTGATCGGGCCTGAGTTAGGAATTACTCAACCCGGCATGACCATCGTCTGTGGCGATAGTCACACTTCTACTCACGGCGCATTCGGTTCTATTGCATTCGGCATTGGAACCAGCGAAGTGGAAATGGTTTTTGCTTCGCAATGCTTATTGCAAAGCAAACCAAAACTCATGCGCATCAATATTGATGGTGAATTAAATAAAGGTGTTGTTTCCAAAGACATTATTCTTTATATCATTTCAAAAATATCGGCAAGCGGTGCAACAGGCTATTTTGTTGAATACGCCGGTTCCACCATCCGTTCCCTTTCGATGGAAGCAAGAATGACCATTTGCAATATGAGCATTGAAATGGGTGCCAGAGGTGGAATGATCGCTCCGGATGAAACTACTTTCAACTATATCAAAGGAAGAGAGTTTGCTCCAAAAGGTGAAGAGTGGAACAGGAAAGTTGAAGAGTGGAAACAATTGTACAGTGATGCTGATTCAAAATTTGATAAAGAAATTTCTATTGGTGCTGCCGATATTGAACCAATGATCACTTATGGAACCAACCCTGGTTTAGGCATTGGCATTACAGGGTTGATTCCAACTCCTGAAAGCATTCCTGAAGAAAGCGAACGTAAAAATATTTTGAAAGCACTTAACTATATGGGATTACAAGGCGGCAAACCATTGAAAGGAATGCCGGTTCAAAATATTTTTATTGGTTCCTGCACCAACTCCAGAATTGAAGACCTGCGTTTGGTAGCAAGTGTTGTGAAAGGAAGAAAAAAGAACGAGCATGTGAAAGTGATGATCGTTCCTGGCTCGCAACAGGTAGCGGCACAGGCGAAAGCAGAAGGCCTCAATAAAATTTTTGAAGAAGCCGGATTTGAAATCCGCCAGGCTGGATGCAGTGCCTGTTTGGGAATGAATGAAGATAAAGTTCCTGCCGGTGAATATTGCATCTCAACAAGCAACAGAAATTTTGAAGGAAGGCAAGGTGCCGGCGCCAGAACTCTTTTGGCAAGTCCATTAACTGCGGCGGCAGCAGCAATAACCGGGGTCGTAACCGATGTTCGTGAATTACTCCCCCTGTCCCCCTAAAGGGAAGACTTAGGTTGGAGAAACTTTTCTTTTCTCAGCTTTTCTTAAAGCAGTTAGTTTGTTTGACGAGTTTCATTTCTTGTTTGAAATAGTTCTTTAAAATAAAGTTGATGATTATGTAGCCAGCAATGTTGCTATTGTCATCTTTTGTGGAGTTTATCCTGAGCCTGGCGAAGGTTCACTCACTTCAAGGTTCAGAATTTTATTGAGCAATATAGTGTCATCACACAATTGCCCGTCGCTTTTAAGCGGCGGATAATGAAAGCACTTTCTTAATTGGCTTTAGCCAAACTGAAAGGAAGAAACTAAATGCTTTCAAGAACCTTCCCCTCCTCGGAGGGGCGAAGTTGAGAGTGACTGAATTGTAAACGACTGGGGTGGGTCTCTTCAGATTAAAAGAACGATTGAAAACAGTAGCGAGCGTCGCAAGTGATGATAAGAATTACAGAACGTAAAAGAGTGCGACGCAACAGCAGCCAAATAGTAGCAAAGAAGATTGGTACAAAAGAAAAAACAAAAATCATGGGTAAACCAATTAACATAGTAAAAAGCAGTTTTGTTCCGGTCAATATTGAAAACATTGATACCGATCAGATCATTCCTGCACGTTTTTTAAAAGCCACAACAAAGATTGGCTTTGGGAAAAACTTGTTTCGCGACTGGAGATATGAGAACGACGATGAAGCCAGGCCGAAAAAAGATTTCATTCTCAATCATCCTGAATACAAGGGAGAAATTTTAGTAGCAGGAAAAAATTTTGGATGTGGTTCTTCACGGGAACATGCCGCCTGGTCTATTGCCGATCATGGATTCAAAGTAGTGGTCTCAAGTTTCTTTGCAGACATCTTTAAGAATAATGCATTGAACAACGGCTTACTGCCGGTGCAGGTGAGTGATGCCTTTCTTCAAAAAATATTTGCACAACCCAACGGCACCATGCTAACCATAAATCTGGAAGATCAAACCATCACCATTGACTCTACCGGGGAGCAGGAAAAGTTTGAAATCAGCAATTACAAAAAAACCTGTCTGCTGAATGGATATGACGACATTGATTACTTGCTAAGCATTAGAGAAGATATAGAAGCATTCGAAAAACAAACCGCTTAATCATGCGAAAAAATATTGCAGTTATATTGGGAGATGGCATTGGTCCGGAAGTAACGAAGCAATCCATTAAAGTATTAAATGCTGTTGGTGAAAAGTTTGCACATGAATTTTATTACACTTACGGTTTAATGGGCGCCGATGCCATTGACAAAACAGGGAACCCTTTACCAGACGAAACCATCGAAATTTGTGTGAACAGCGATGCGATTTTATTTGGTGCGATCGGTCATCCGAAATATGATAATGATCCTACGGCTAAAGTGAGGCCTGAGCAGGGTTTATTGAAGCTGAGAAAATCATTAGGCTTGTATGCCAACATCCGTCCTGTTGCTACCTTCCCTTCTTTACATCATTTATCACCCCTGAAACCAAAGCAACTGGAAGGGGTTGACTTCGTTGTGTATCGTGAATTAACCGGAGGAATTTATTTCGGCAAAAAAGAATTGAATGCTGAAGGAACAGAAGCGTCTGACCTTTGCATTTACAACAGAACAGAAATCGAACGCATTGCGCTTCTCGCCTTCAAATCGGCACAACAGCGTAAAAAGAAATTGACATTGGTTGATAAAGCCAATGTGTTGGAAACATCGCGTCTTTGGAGAAAAGTAGTTCAGGAAGTTGCCAGGAACTATGCTGATGTTACTGTTGATTACATGTTTGTTGATAATGCTTCTATGCAGATCATTGTCAATCCAAAACAATTTGATGTGATCCTTACCGAAAATATGTTTGGCGATATCATCAGCGATGAAGCCAGTGTGATCAGTGGCTCATTGGGCATGTTGCCTTCTGCTTCTGTTGGTGAGCACACGGCCTTGTTTGAACCCATTCATGGTTCGTATCCGCAGGCGGCAGGAAAAGATATTGCCAATCCAACAGGCTCTATTTTATCCGCTGCACTTTTGCTCGATCATTTGAATATGCATACAGAAGCGGCATTGGTTCGTGAAGCCGTTGCCTGGGCATTGGATTCCAAATTTGTTACAAAAGATATAGACCCGATCAATTACTATTTCACTTCTACCATTGGTGATTTGATTAGTGATTATGTGGCTGAAAGGTTACCGAATAATTTCAACCAGACCAATATCGAATTGAGAAAATCAACACTGATCTAAAAGTTTACGAGTTCACGGGTTTACAAGTTAAAACTGCGGCCCATAACTCTGTTGAACTTTCGAATGCTTGCTTGCTATTGAATAAATTTCTTGTGAACACTATCATGTTTTTGCTGTGCTCACAAAAAAAGTTCTTTGTTT
>JAICTW010000558.1 GCA_025936195.1 Flavisolibacter sp. | reverse complement strand
CAGCGGCCGTAGTAAATACGATCCGATAGATAGCAATGATACACCGGAAGGCCGCCAGCACAACCGCCGCACCGAAATTATTTTAGCACCCAAGCTGGACGAACTGATGCAGCTCCTGCAACAAAATCCTGTTGAACAAACCGGAACCTAACTCGTGAACTTGTAAACTTGTGAACTCGTAAACTTTTAAATCATGGAAGATCTTTTTTCAACCAATATAGCCGTCAATAATCAGAACGTTAATTACTGTGTGATTTTTGACAGGGACCAATATGTTTTTGTTTCGGAAGCAGACAATAAAGCCTTTCCTTCTTTTTCTTTCAGAAGGGAAAATGACCAATGGGTAGATCAGGATTTATTACCGCCGGACATTAAGAAGCAGGCAGTGAATGCGCTGGAGAAATATTTATTGAAGCAGCATTGATATTCTACTGGAATAAGTCAGGTGATAATACTGAACTTAGATCCGTAAACTTCAATAACAGCATTATTACGGCCATTGATAAAAACCATCCAAATAGCGAAGAGTAGATTTTATCTCTTCTGTCTTTATTTGCAAATACAACAAAGAATATGAAGGCGAATATTCCTGTACCACCTAATAAAAAGCTTATTAAAAAACTTCCCCAGTGTAAATGAAAACTTGAATTCTTCATACTAATAATTCACCACTTGTTCTTCAATGGTTTCAGGAATTTCCCTCCACTCATATTGCTGATTACGGAGTTGCGGTTCAAATCCTGCTTCCCTGATCGCTTCCTGGATGCTTTTATACGTAAAACGATGAGGGGCACCGGCAGCACTTACCACATTTTCTTCAATCATGATGGAACCAAAATCATTGGCGCCAGCATGCAAACAAACTTGTGCCGTTTGTTTGCCCACCGTTAACCATGAAGCCTGAATGTTTTTGATATTCGGAAGCATGATACGGCTGATTGCTACCATGCGGATATATTCTTCAGGGGTAACTAAATTGTGTACGCCACGGATCTTTGTCAGCAAGGTATCAACATCCTGGAATGTCCAGGCAATGAATGCAAGAAATCCTTTTGCATTTTCAGGTTTCTTTGCCTGCACTTCCCTGATCTTCACCAAATGTTCAAATCGTTCACGAAGGGTTTCTACATGACCAAACATCATTGTGGCCGAAGTGGTAATGTTCAGTTTATGTGCTTCGTGCATAATGGCCAGCCATTCATCGGAACCGCATTTTCCTTTTGAGATCAGGCGGCGGACCCTGTCCACCAGAATTTCAGCACCGGCGCCGGGCAATGAATCCAATCCCGCTTCTTTCAATGCCATCAATACTTCACGATGCGTACTCTTTTCCAGCTTGGTAATGTGCGCCACTTCCGGAGGACCGAGTGCATGCAATTTTATGGTTGGAAATTCCTGCTTGATCTGGCGGAAGGTATTCGTGTAAAAGTCCAATCCCAGTTCAGGATGATGACCGCCCTGCAAAAGCAACTGATCGCCGCCATACTTCAGTGTTTCACTGATCTTTTTGCGATAGGTAGACATATCAGTGATATAGGCTTCGGAGTGGCCGGGAATGCGGTAGAAATTACAAAACTTGCAATTGGCAATACACACATTGGTCGTATTCACATTGCGGTCTATCTGCCAGGTAACTTTTCCATGCGGCACCTGCTTTTTGCGAAGTTCATTGGCCACAAACATCAATTCAGTCAAAGGCGTCTGCTCAAACAAAAACAGGCCTTCTTCAATGGAAAGAAATTCAAACCGGAGGGCTTTATCATAAAGATCAGGAAGATTCATAAGTCCGCAAAAATACGAAGACCGCAAAACGTAAAGATGAAAGATGTCAGGTTTAGGTTTTTTATAGCAAGCCGCTTAAATAAAAACGTTTGCATTTATGGATTAACCTTTCATCGAAGCTATAAACCTTTTATCTTTCTGTAACGTTTACAAGTATTAACTTGTCTCAAGTAAAGCATCACTGCTTATGAAACGACTGCTTCATTGCCTGCTTTCACTGGTCATTTGTCTGCCTGCATTTTCGCAAGAGGAATTTGTTGAGCCTTCAAAGTTCATTACCAAATTCCAGTTTACACAAATGACGGGTGGCGTTATCATCATGCAAGGGCTTTTTGATTCTTTTCCCGACACGCTCAATTTTATTTTAGATACCGGCAGCGGCGGCATTTCGCTGGATTCAGCAACCGCCGAATATTTCGGATTGAAAGGAACTCCTTCCAACAGAACCATCCGGGGTATTGCGGGAATCCGCAAAGTGAATTTTCTTTACAACAAATCCTTGCACCTGCCCGGTGTTGATGTGGATGATCTCAACTTCCACATCAATGATTACTCCATACTCACCGCTGTTTACGGGGAAAAGATTGACGGCATTCTGGGCTATTCCGTTTTCAACCGCTACATCGTCAAAATAGATTACGACAGCTCCAAAATTGAGTTTTGGACAAGAGGCGCTTTGAAATATCCGCGTGGTGGCTTTTTATTGAGGCCTGTCATCAACTCCATTCCGGTTACCCAGCTACGTGTAAGGGATGCTGAGACGATAACTGCACGTTTTTTATACGATATGGGAGCGGGATTGAACATGATGCTGTCAACCGATTTTTTAAGAGACAGTGCCTTGCTTGGCCGGAAAAGAAAGCTCTATGCAAAGGCTGCAGAAGGTCTCGGCGGCAAAATAGACATGAACATTACGGTCATCAAAGAAGTAAAGATCGGCCCGTATAAATTCAAGAATGTTCCTGTGTATGTTTTTGATGATGATTACAACATCACATCTTATCCTTACATGGGAGGCTTGATCGGCAATGATTTGCTTCGCCGCTTTAATGTGATTTTGAATTATGGTCAGCGAGATATTTACCTCTTGCCCAACTCGCATTTCAATGAACCTTTCGATTATTCCTATTCAGGTATCGAATTGTATTATGTGGATGGAAAAATTCTGAT
>JAICTW010000084.1 GCA_025936195.1 Flavisolibacter sp. | reverse complement strand
TTCCCTTCGCACACGGATGCTGTCATGCAGTTGCTGCTCCAACTGTGGCTCTAAAATTTTTTTCTCTTCATCGCTGCCATTGATGTTAATATTGTAATTGTAAACAAAGGGTTTCTGAGGATAATTTTTAACGCTGCAGGAGTTGAGAACAGCAGCAAATGCGACAATTGCAAAAAGATAAGAAAAGGCTTTAATGGTTTTTGCCGCAGGAACATTCATAATTGTACGCCAGTCTATGCTGAGTAAAAAAGAAATCAAAGATATTCAAAGTTTGAGCCATAAAAAATTCAGGGAGGAGTTAAATCTGTTTGTGGCGGAAGGCCCCAAGATCGTTGGCGAATTGATTGAATTGGCGCCTCATCAAATTGATAAAATTTATGCGGTTAATGAATGGCTGCAAAAAAATAAGCAGGCAACCAATAGGCTGCATTTTATTGAAGTGGACCATATTGAATTGGAAAAGATTTCCCAACTGCAAACGCCTAATCAGGTGGTGGCTACAGTAAAAAAGTTTTCTTCACAAAAACCGGACGCATCTTCTTTCACTCTTTATTTAGATGCCATTCAGGACCCCGGAAATTTTGGAACCATTGTCCGTATTGCCGATTGGTTTGGGATCAAAAACATGGTTTGCACTTCGGGCTGTGCAGACCTGTACAATTCCAAAGTGGTACAGTCAACCATGGCAAGCATAGCTAGGGTGAATGTGTATTATGACAGCGGTGAAGAATGGTTGCAGCAGCAACCGGTTCCTGTATATGCCGCAACCCTTAACGGAAGTTCTTTGTATCAACATTCCAAAACAGAGAAAGGAATTTTAATTATTGGCAACGAGTCCAGGGGCATCAGGAAAGAAATACTGCAATATGCAACTGAAGAAATTACTATTCCCCAAAAAGGAAATGCAGAATCATTGAATGCAGCCGTGGCTACAGGAATTATTTTATCACATTTGCTTGGTTAGATATACTTGACCCGCTCTCAACTAAACCGTATCGCCCTGATCGGTTGTATCCTTCTTACAATTAAGGATGGTACCAGCAATATCAAAACAGAAACGATCAATGTACCACTTACAACCAATGTTACCTGCCACCATACAATTTTTACTTCTGCTTTGTCAATATAATAAGCGTCTTCAGGTAAATGAATAACGCCTGTGGCTTGTTGGGTCCACAATAAACCCAAACTTATTGCCAGGCCAATAACAATACCTGCAATAGTGATTATGGTTGATTGATATAAAAATATCTTTTGGACCGTCCAGTTGGTGGAGCCTAATGCTTTTAAAGTACCGATCATTCGTATTCGTTCCAGCACCAGGATAATTAAGCAGGTAATAAGATTGATAAAAGCGATAACAGTGGTAATGGTCAGCAAAATGGAACTGTTGGTGCCGATTACATTCAACCAATCAAAAATATTTGGATAAATCTGTTCAATGGTTTTGGTATCCCATAGTTGTGGCAAATCAGGATCGCTGAAGATCTCTTCACTTATCTTATTCATTTGCTTGTAATCGTTCAGGAAAACTTCATAACCGCCAATTTCATTTTCCGTCCAATTGTTCAATCGCCGGATCAATTTCAGATCGCAAATGGCAAAGTGTTGATCATATTCTTCAATGCCTGTTTTATACAAGCCAACAATGGTGAGTTTATCCGGACGCAATGTGCCGTCGGGCCGCACAAAATAAATCAATACACGATCATTCAACTTTAAGTTTAGCTGATTGGCCGTGTAGGTAGATATAACAATTTCTCTTGAGTAACTGCTGTCGTTAAATTGGATCCACCGGCCTTGCTTCATGAAGGATTTCATGTGCATCGTGTCGTAAGCCTTGTCCAACCCCTTTACCAAAACACCTTCCAGTTCGTCGGCGGTTTTTAAAATGGCATTCTTGGTGGCAAAAGGATGAATAGAGGCAACTCCCGGCATCTGGCGGATCTTTCTTGCAAGCGTATCCATTGCTTCAATGGGTTCTTCTTCTGCAATGGAAGATTTCATTGGCTGCCGCAATCCCACGCGGATATGTCCCCAAAAACTGAATACTTTATGGCTAACTGTTTCCTGAAACCCGTTAAGAAAAGATAAGGTAATGATCATGGCCATCACGCTGATCGCCGTTGCAGCAATGGAAAGCCGGATGATAAACCGTGAGAACGATTTTTGCTGGTTAAAAGCGATGCGCCGTGCAATGAAGGAGGCAATGTTCATGATCGTGAATCAACAATAGTGAATCCAAAAAGATTTAATTTTTTATTCGCGCCTTGTAGCAATGGAGTTAAAAAAACTAAAAATTCATCATTGGTATTCACCATTTATGGTCAAAAATAGTTCCTCGTTCTTAAATAGATTATTTTTAAATCAATGAAACGTTTTTTATTCTTTGTTGTCCTTGTGATTTTTGGTTCTGTTGCTTTTGCTCAGGACAGAATTCTGGATCCAGATATTAAATCCGTAAAACTTTACCGGTACGGTGATCAGACTTCTTTTCCCGTGATTTCTTTAAACAGTACCGAAGGATTGGAATTGCATTTTGACGATCTTGATAATCATGTGAAGAATTATTATTACACCTTTCAATTGTGTAATGCCGATTGGTCGCCGAGCATGCTGCATCCTTTTGAGTATATCAAAGGTTTTCAGAATGCCCGCATTACAACGTACCGTAATTCTTCTTTGGCCACGACAAGATACATTCATTACCAGGTGAACATTCCGGACCGGAATTGTTATCCAAGCTTGTCCGGAAATTATTTGCTCAAAGTTTTTTTGGATAATGATACCAGCAAACTTGTATTTACCAAGCGAATGGTGGTAGCCGATGCAAGAGCAAGTGTTGCTGCACAGGTCTTACAACCTTTCAATTCCAGTTTATTTCAAACAGGACAACGATTGAGCGTTGTTGTGCAAACCGACAACCGAATACAAGTGTTGAGCCCTGGTGATATTAAAGTGGCCATTCTTCAAAACAACAACTGGCAAACTTCCGTATTTATAAATCGCCCTACCATTTACCGCGGCAATTATTATGAATACAGTGATGAAGCGCAAACCTCTTTCCAGGCTTTAAAAGAATTTCGCTGGATTGATTTGCGAAGCCTTCGCCTGCAAAGCGATCGTATGCAGGACATCAATAATCATGGAGATACGGTGAAAGTAACAGTGAAGCCTGATCCTGACCGTAAATCGCAGGTGTATGTTTATTACCGCGACCTAAATGGAAAATATACCATTGAAACAATGGAAAGTATTAATCCTTTTTGGCAGGGCGATTATGCCCTGGTTCATTTCAGCTATATACCTCCGGGCAATAAGCCATTTCCGGATAAAGACCTTTATTTATTTGGAGAGTTCACCCATTATGCTTCGGACAGCAGCGGAAGAATGGATTTTAATAAGGCAACAGGTGCTTATGAAAAAACCATGTTTTTGAAACAGGGGTTTTATAATTATTTGTATGCGTTAAAATCCGATAGCAATGCCTATCTTGACTTCAGCACAACAGAAGGAAATTATTATGGCACAGAAAACAATTATATTGTTTTGGTGTATTACCGTCCTTTTGGTTCAAGAGCGGATGAAGTTATTGCGTACACGAGTGTGAATTCGTTTTTTCAGAGGTAAGGCTCGCCCCTGTCCTCTAAAGGCGAGACTTAGGTGGAAGAAACTTTTTAGTAGCTAAAGTTATCTGTTATGAGTTTCAATTTCATTTACATCTTTGCATTCAGCAAGCACTTTATTGTTAGCAGAATCGTTCTTTCCTTTTAAAATAATTTTTAGCCGGGGCTTGTGTCCTCGCAAGCCGTTTTGTATTTGGGTTCACAAGCATAACGTGTTGTATTTTTCCTAACTGAATTATAAAATAATTTTAAACGACCTCGCCCGACCTCCATCACTATTAAAACAAGCTTCAATCAATTATATTTGCGGCTCAAATTGCTATATGAATTTTCAATTAAGTGAAGAGCACCAAATGATTCAACAGGCCGCAAGAGATTTTGCACAAAATGAATGCTTACCCGGTGTGATTGAACGGGATGAGAAAATGAAATTTCCCCGCGAACAAATTTTAAAACTCGCTGATCTTGGTTTTTTGGGTATGATGGTAAGTCCTGAATACGGTGGTGCCGGCCTGGATACCATCAGCTATGTGCTGGCAATGGAAGAGATCAGCAAAATAGATGCAAGCGTAAGTGTTTGCATGAGCGTAAATAACAGTCTGGTCTGTTACGGACTGGAAGCTTTTGGCACCGAAGAACAAAAACAAAAATACCTGGTTCCCCTGGCACAGGGAAAGAAAGGCGATGAACTATACACCGGCGCTTTTTTGTTAAGTGAGCCTGAAGCAGGAAGTGACGCCACTTCACAAAAAACAACTGCTGAAGACAAAGGAGATCACTATTTGTTGAACGGAACAAAAAACTGGATCACTAATGGCGGAACTGCTTCTGTTTATTTGGTGATCGCACAAACCGATCCGGCAAAAGGCTCAAAAGGAATTAATGTTTTGATTGTTGAAAAGAACTGGCCCGGAGTAGTTGTAGGCGCAAAAGAAAATAAGCTCGGTATTCGCGCAAGCGATACCCATTCCATTATGTTCAATGATGTAAAAGTGCCGAAAGAAAACAGGATTGGTGAAGATGGATTCGGATTCAAATTCGCTATGAAAACACTGGCAGGCGGAAGAATTGGAATTGCATCACAAGCCGTTGGCATTGCAAGCGGCGCGTATGAATTATCATTGAAGTATTCGCAGGAAAGAAAAGCATTCGGAACAGAGATTGCCAATCACCAGGCTATTGCATTTAAATTAGCTGATATGGCTACAAGGATTGAAGCGTCAAGATTGCTTTGCTTCCGTGCTGCCTGGGATAAAGACCAGCATCAGGATTATACACTAAGTTCTTCCATAGCTAAAGTATATGCATCGGAAACGGCCATGTGGACAACCGTTGAAGCCGTACAAATTCACGGTGGTTATGGCTATGTAAAAGAATACCACGTGGAGCGGTTGATGCGTGATGCCAAGATCACACAGATCTATGAAGGCACCAGCGAAGTGCAAAGAATTGTGATCAGCCGTTCAATATTGAAATAGCGAGTAGCAAGTAGTGAATGGCAAGTGGCGAGTAGATCCTGTTCAAAATTTCTTTACTTGTTCGGACATTCCGAAAATCAAAGTCTTTGCGAATTAAAGATTACGTGCTACTTACTATTCCCGCACTCATTGTATTCATCAATGATATTCATTAACACATTAGCTCTTTTTTCCCTGAACAAAGAAACCTGCGCATAAAAATAGCCTTCTTCCTTATTGGCAATTTTTGTTGCCAGTGGCGGGCAATCGGCTACAAGTTTGCTCATTTTTTCATCGAAGTTGGGAACGAATTTGGAACTGCTTAAAGGCCAAACGGCATCACCTTCTTCATGCGGAAGCTTTAAAAAATATTGCGTTTCATAATGTGTATAGGTACCCATGTTTGCACCGTTGGATGTAGTGACCTTTGTGGTGTTCTCATACAAATAAATTTTTGAATCATCTTTGGTCAGGCGCTTCATGAACGAATATTCTTTACCCAAACGAAGGCCACCTCTCACTTCCTTCAGTTCATAATAATCATTCCGGAACTGATAACCTTTCACTTCGGCAATGCTGAAGTTCATGGGCTTTCTTTCTCCTTCCAAATACATTTTTACAGCAGTGGCTGAGTACTTATTGGTATGCACTACTAATTTGCCTTTGTAGGAGCGGCCATTGGTCAGGTACAAAGTGGCCAACATGTTTTTAAGATCATTTGGCGTATCAAAATAGGCCATTGATTTACACGAAGAGAAAACAACAACAACGATCAGAAGCGGTAAAAGCCTTTTCATAAAGATCATTTTTGAGATGAACCATTGCATCTAAATTTGCACTTTCAATTACGAACATAATGCTGATCAATCAAAACAATTACTTACGGATTGTTAAACAACTGGAAGCGGAAAATATAGTGCTGGTTGCCGTTAGTAAAACCAAACCTGTAGAAGCCATAAGAGAGTTGTATGATCTTGGGCAAAGGGATTTTGGCGAAAATTATGTGCAGGAATTAGTGGATAAGCAGCAGCAATTGCCAAACGATATCCGCTGGCATTTCATTGGTCATTTGCAATCGAACAAAATAAAATACATTGCACCATTTGTGCATTTAATTCATGGTATTGACAGTTTTAAATTGTTGAAAGAAGTGAACAAGCAGGCGCAAAAGGGCAACCGCACTATTGATGTTTTATTACAGGTGCATATTGCGAAAGAAGAAACCAAATTCGGTCTTGATGAAAACGAACTGAAAGAGATTTTGAATTCCGGTGAATTTCCCACATTGAAAAATATAAACATCAAAGGATTAATGGGTATGGCTTCTTTTACTGAGGACAAAGAGAATGTCCGCAAAGAATTCCGTCATTTAAAATCACTCTTTGATAAATACGCACTGCTGCCAACTGCTAACTGCCAACTTCAAACTCTTTCCATGGGCATGAGTGCCGACTATGAAATCGCCATAGAAGAGGGCAGTACCGTGGTGCGTATTGGCAGCCTTATCTTTGGTGAACGGCAGCAACATTGATCATCCTCAACCATTGGCATGTTTTTTTAACTGATCTGTGAAACGATAGTCATGAAAAAATTAATCTTATCTATCCTGGTCACGTTTTATAGCTCTGTATTATTGCTGGCGCAGGAAAAAAAAGTGGATGTGGACATTAACACCCATAGCGGTGGCAGTAACTGGTATGCTTCTCCCTGGGTTTGGATCGTGGGTGTTGCTGTGTTTATTTTATTACTGGTGGCGCTCACCCGTGGAGGCCGCAGGGCGGATTAAGGAGCAGTGATATACTTGATAAAGTTAATTTCACACAGAGGCGCAGAGAATGCTCAAAGAATTCACAATGAATTCTCCCTTGCATTCTTTGCCCGGTAACTATCGGAATGTTTGTGCTCTCCGGCTTTGGGAAACAGGTCTTGCGGTGCTATCTTGTAACCGGATCTTCTATCTTGTTGCATGAATAGATTTTTCTTTTGTTTTCTTTTTTTGATTGCTTTTTTTATAGGCAGAACGCAAACCCTCGGGGGCAGTTCTGTTTATAATTTTTTAAAGCTTCCTTCAACACCTTTATTAACTGCGGCAGGCGGAGTAAACATTTCTTATAAAACAAATGAAGCCGGACTTACGGCAAATAATCCCGCTTTGTTAAGTGCCGATGTGAATAGTCAGTTGAATTTGTCTTTCAATAGTTTTTTAGGCGGAATTGAAACCTACAGCTTAACAGGCGCCTGGCACAACGAAAAGCTCAACACAAATTTCGGCGGCCATATTTATTTCGTTGATTACGGAAATATTCCTCAAACCGATGCTGCAGGAAATATCAATGGAAATTTTCATCCCCTTGATTACGTTATGCAGGTTTCGGCTGCAAGAAAGTATTTGGAAAATTGGGATTACGGCGCTTCGGTAAAATTCATTCACTCGGATTATCAATTGTATCAATCCAGTGCTCTTGCTTTGGATTTTGGTGTTTTGTATTCCGATTCTTCCAATCAACTTTTCGCTTCAGTGTTAGCGAAAAACATGGGGGTGCAATTGAAAACTTATGCAGGTGAAGGTGAAGATCTTCCTTTTGATTTACAAATTGGAATCACAAAGCGATTAGCCAAAGCGCCGTTGGGGTTTTCGTTTACTGCACAGCATCTGCATCATTTCAATCTGGTTTACAATGATGAAGTGTTTAATGCAGACAATAATTTTCCATCGGGCGATAATTTTCTCAATAAGCTTTTTAATCATCTTGTTATTGCCGGACACATTTACATCGGCAACAATCTTGAAGCAACGATCGGTTATAATCATTTAAGAAGACAGGAACTGAACATAGGCGCTTATGGCAATGGATTGAACGGCTTCTCGATGGGAGTAAGAATTAAATTTTCAAAGCTCCAGATTTTATATGCACGAAGCAATTACCAACGAAATATTTCCTATAATCAGTTGGGCTTAACCCTATCACTTAATGAACTGAAAGGCCTGGGTAAGCTCTAAGAATAAAATGAATTGCCCTTGCTGCAATTGCATCAGAAGTAATTTAAATTCGTTTTAGGTGTAAGCGTTAACAAGGTTT
>JAICTW010000234.1 GCA_025936195.1 Flavisolibacter sp. | reverse complement strand
TGAAGAGGTAATATTTAATATTTTTGATCTTCAACCACTGCTAATGACTTCAGAGGAATTACAAAAGAGGTTAAAAACCTTTGCCTGTCGTACGATTCCACTTTGCGAATCTCTCCCGTCTAAAAAAATATCTAAAATCGTAGAAGATCAATTACTCAGGTCGGCTTTTTCTGCTTCGGCAAACTATCGTGCCGCTTGCAAAGGTCAGTCGGGCAAAGCTTTTAAAGCAAAGATCAGCATTGCTTTGGAGGAGGTTGATGAAGCTCTGTTTTGGCTTAAAGTGATCAATGAATTAAAATTAGTGAGCTCCGAAAAAATGGAAGCAATTTTAAAAGAAGCTGACGAATTAACCCGAATTTTAGCGGCAACAAGAATTAAACTGGAAAGCAATCTTAAATCTTAAATATTCAATCACAATGAAATTTTTTTTAGACACAGCCAATCTTGCACAAATCAAAGAAGCCAACGAATTGGGAATACTTGACGGTGTAACCACCAATCCTACACTGATGGCAAAAGAAGGGATCAAAGGACACGATGCCGTTTTCAATCATTATAAAACCATTTGTGAAATGGTGAACGGCGATATCAGCGCCGAAGTGGTGTCCACCGATTTTGCCACTATTATTGAAGAAGGAAAAAAATTAGCGGCCATTCACAAGAATATCGTAGTGAAAGTTCCCATGATCAAGGATGGTGTAAAAGCAATCAAGTGGTTTACCGATAATGGTATTCGCACCAATTGCACCTTAGTGTTTTCTGCAGGGCAGGCTATTCTTGCCGCAAAAGCTGGTGCAGCCTATGTTTCGCCATTCATTGGAAGAATTGATGATACAGGCTGGGACGGAATGGAACTGATTGCACAGATATCTAACATTTTTACTGTGCAGGGATATAAAACAGAAATTTTAGCAGCATCCATCCGTAATTCCAATCATATTGTTCGCGCAGCAGAATTAGGTGCCGATGTTTGCACTTGTCCTTTAGATTCAATTTTGGGATTGCTCAAGCATCCGTTAACCGATATTGGCCTGGCCAAGTTTATGGAAGATGCAAAGAAGTTTGCTTAAAGATTTCTTTGCCTGGATTTAGCCGAACTCCGCCGGATTTCATCCATAATTTCTTCATTGGTTTTAAGAGGCTCAGTAAAGCCTCTTTTTCTTATGTAGATAGTTACTTCCTTATGAACGGAAGGATTGCTTTTTAAAATGGCTTTCACCCGTACAGTTTCATCCTTATACGAACTGTCAATGAATAAATCATTGCCTTTGAAAAAACCGGCGTCGGACAGGAAAATAATTTCAGAAGAATCCAAGGGCTGCCAGGTTCCATCGGACATTTTTCCATCAACATTGATGTAGTTGTAAAAACCTTTCTTCAGGCTATCGGTGTATAAATGAAAATAAATGCTATCCACTTTTTGAGCGGACACAGCATTCGCTGCAATCATGAAACTCAATACCACCAAGAGTTTTCTCATACCTGAAGAATTTATGCAAAGGTCAAAATTTAGACGTTAATGAGATGATAAGGGTTGGCAAAACTGTACATTAAAAGGTTGGGAAAGTAAATTGACAAGTTAAATCAAACATATTCCCCGATAAGTTTTTTGGTGAAACCAAATTGAGCCTTAGTTTTGCGGCACCATGTTGAAATTATTCGTACATATCCATCATCGTTCACTTGCCAGCCGGTAAGCCGTTGATGTATTGTACAACTTATAAAAAAGGCTTACCGGAAGGTGAGCCTTTTTTAATCGGCAGATCGGCAGATTAAATGATTTCACAGAGGAAACAATTAAAATTTATGAATTTAAAATTGGCAGTACAAAAATCCGGTCGCTTGCACGAGGACAGTATTCAACTATTAATTGATTGTGGCATTTCCGTAAGGAACGGTCACAATCATTTGCGCAGCCTGGCCGATAATTTTCCGCTTGAAGTTTATTTTTTGAGGGATGATGATATTCCTCAGTATGTGGAAGATAACGTGGCACACATTGGTATTGTTGGTGAAAATGTTTTGTTCGAAAAGAATAAGGAAGTAGATGTAGTGGAGCAACTGGGCTTTGGCAAATGCCGATTGTCCATTGCTGTAAAGAAAACAGATGACTACAATAATGTGCAGTTTTTGCAGAATAAAAAAATTGCCACCAGCTATCCGGTTCTTACACAAAAGTTTTTGGATGAAAATAAAGTTAACGCTGAAATACACGAGATCAGCGGTTCGGTAGAACTGGCTCCCGGCATAGGTTTGGCCGATGCGGTCTGCGATCTGGTAAGTAGTGGTTCCACTTTATTCATGAATGGATTGCAGGAAGTGCAAACAATTTTAAAAAGCCAGGCTGTTTTGATCCGTTCAAAACAATTGCAGGAACAGCAGGAAAAAATTTTAAACCAATTGTTGTTCCGCATTCGTGCGGTAAGAAAAGCAAGCAACAATAAATATGTTTTACTGAATGCGCCGAACGATTCTTTAGATAAGATCATCGGCTTGTTGCCTGGAATGAAAAGTCCAACGGTACTGCCGCTGGCGGAAAGCGGATGGAGTTCGGTGCACAGTGTTTTAAGTGAAGAAGAATTTTGGGAAAAGATCGAAGCGCTGAAGAATGCAGGTGCACAAGGTATTTTAGTAGTGCCTATTGAAAAAATGATTGTCTGAACCAGGATTTAGGTAGATTAAAAAGATTATTCAGAAAATGGAAATTATAATTCAACCTGGAAGAAAAGATTGGAAACAATTGCTTCAACGTCCTTATGTGGATAATCGTTCCGTGTTGGAATCGGTTCAGCAAATATTGAATGCAGTGAAGCAGCATGGAGATGAAGCTATTCATTCCTTCACCAAGAAATTTGATGGTGTAGAGTTGGAAAATTTTCAGGTAAGTGAAAAAGAAATTAAAGAAGCACACAATGATTTATCCGACGAATTGAAAAATGCCATCTGCCTGGCGCAATCGAATATTGAAAAATTCCATCGTTCACAATTGTCTTCAGTTGAAATTATTGAAACGATGAATGGTGTTCAATGCTGGCGAAAAAATGTAGGCATTGAAAAAGTTGGTTTGTATGTTCCCGGCGGTACTGCTCCTTTGTTTTCAACTGTTTTGATGCTGGCCATTCCGGCAAAGCTTGCCGGTTGCAAAGAAATTGTTTTGTGCACTCCATGCAATAAAGAAGGCCATGTTCATCCGGCGGTTTTATTTTCTGGGCAATTAGTCGGCATCAATAGAATTTATAAGATTGGTGGTGCACAAGCCATTGCTGCTTTAGCTTATGGTACACAAACAATTGATCCGGTATATAAAATTTTTGGTCCCGGTAATCAATATGTAACCCTTGCCAAACAATTGGTGCAAATGCAGGGAGTTGCTATTGACATGCCTGCGGGTCCAAGTGAAGTTTGTGTTATGGCCGATGAAACAGCCCAACCATCTTTTGTTGCGGCTGATCTGTTATCGCAGGCGGAACATGGTGTGGATAGCCAGGTATTGCTGGTAAGCAATAGTGAAGATGTAGTGAGCAAAGTACAGGGGGAGATCAACAATCAAATTGCCCAATTGTCAAGAAAAGGAATTGCTGAAAAAGCATTGAACAACAGTAAGGCAATTGTGGTGGAAAATATGGATGAAGCCATTGAACTGGTAAATGAATATGCTTCTGAACATTTGATCATCAGTTGTAAGAATGCAGATGCCATTGCAGAAAAAATTACCAACGCCGGTTCTGTTTTTATTGGAGATTATTCTCCGGAAAGTGTTGGCGATTATGCCAGTGGAACGAACCATACTTTGCCGACGAATGGTTTTGCAAGAGCCTATAGCGGTGTAAGCATTGACAGCTTTGTAAAGAAGATCACCTATCAAAGATTATCTCCTGAAGGATTAAATAAAATTGCTGATACTGTAATTACCATGGCAGAAGCGGAAGGTTTGAATGCACATGCCAATGCGGTGAAGGTCCGGATCAACAAATAAAATCATAAGAAGTAAGATGAGTTTCGATTTAGATAAATTAACAAGAGAGAATATCAAAAAATTAAAGCCTTATTCTTCTGCACGAAGCGAATTCAGCGGATTGGCTAAAGTTTTTTTAGATGCGAATGAAAACAGTTTTGGTTCTCCATTAACCAAATGGTACAACCGCTATCCCGATCCTTTGCAATGGGAGTTGAAAAAAAAGATCAGCACCATTAAAAATATTGATCCTGAAAATATTTTATTGGGCAATGGAAGCGATGAGTGCATTGACCTTTTGATCCGTGCCTTTTGCGATCCTCAAAAAGACAACATCCTTATTTGTCCACCTACGTATGGCATGTATGAAGTATATGCCCACATCAACAATGTGGAAGTAAAAGAAATTCCGCTGTTCCCAAATTTTCAATTGGATTTAGAAGGATTGGAAAATGCCATTGATGAAAATACAAAACTCATCTTCTTTTGTTCGCCCAACAATCCAACGGGCAATAGTATGGATAAGGAAGACATTGAAATGGTGCTGAACAATTTTGATGGTCTTGTTGTGATTGATGAAGCTTACATTAATTACAGTCGTTACCGTTCTTTTATTTCTGATTTAAAGGATTATCCCAATCTTGTGGTGATGCAAACCTTTTCCAAGGCCTGGGGATTAGCGGCTTTGCGATTGGGAATGAATTTCGCATCTAAAGAGATCATTGATCTGCTCAATAAAATAAAGCCGCCTTACAATATTAATCAGGCTACGCAGGAACTGGCATTGAAAGCTCTGGACCATTTGGAAGATGTTAACATGATGATCAAAGAAACAGTGAAGGAACGAGAAGAATTAGCAAAGCAATTGGCGCAGTTATCCTGTGTTCAAAAAGTTTATCCTTCCGACGCCAATTTTATTTTGACAAAAATGACCAATGCCACAGCTATTTATGATCATTTGAAAGAAAAAGGCATCATTGTCCGAAACCGCAGCAATGTGATTTTGTGTGAAGGCTGCCTGCGCATCACCGTGGGAACTCCGGGAGAAAATGCACAACTGATCCAGGCGCTGAAAAACTATAGCTAAAACACATATCTTTAGCGGGCAACCAAATTTTATTTTATGTTTTTCTTTTTACAGACCGAGCCCAATCCCCTCGTACATTTTATAGCCGGTTATTGGTGGATCATCATTCTCCTGATCATCGTTTTTAGCGGAATGTTTACTATTAACCAGGGATACATTGGTGTGATCACTATGTTTGGAAGATATCAACGCATCGTTCGTCCCGGATTGAATTTTAAAATTCCTTTTTTGGAACAACTGTTTAAGAAAATTTCCATTCAAAACCGCTCTGTGGAATTGGAGTTTCAGGCTGTAACGCAAGACCAGGCCAATGTTTATTTCAAAAGCATGTTATTGTATGCCGTTCAAAATGCCGATGAAGAAACGATCAAGAAAGTAGCGTTCAAATTCATTGCGGATAGAGACC
>JAICTW010000049.1 GCA_025936195.1 Flavisolibacter sp. | reverse complement strand
CAAATGTTAATTACGAGCCACGTGATATTTTGTGCAAACCGGGCTGCACCTTGGGAAAAAAACTAAAATTGCCCGTTTACCAGTTTTTGAAAGAAGCAATCGTTCGTAAGTTTGGAAATGAATTTTATTCTACACTACATCAAATAGCTGTAGAACATTTTGAAGAAGAAAAATCCAGAAAATAATGTCCGAGCACTCATCCTCATTCATGGCCAAGGCCACCATTAAATCTGCTGATAGAGAACATCGCAATAAGATCAACTTCAATATTTCAAAGTACAATGCTGTTGTTCCGGTAGGCAAGCAACAATTCACCGATGTTCATTTGGCCAGAGAAAGAGCCAAGAACATTAAGTGGAAAGCTATTGAAACGCTGGATAAGCAGCTGGAAACTTTCGAGGCAAACATCACCAAAAAAGGTGCAAAGGTTATTTGGGCTGAAAACGCTGAACAGGCATTAGAAGAAATTCTAAAAATCTGTCAGGAAAAAAATTGCCACACCATTGTAAAAAGCAAAAGCATGGTGACGGAAGAAATTCATCTCAATAAATTTTTAGAGAAACACAATATTGAAAGTGTTGAAACAGATCTGGGTGAATACATTCAACAGTTGGATGAAGAGCCGCCTTATCATATTGTTACTCCGGCCATGCATAAAAGCAAGGAAGATGTAGCACGTCTTTTTGCAAATAAATTAGGGACGCCTTCGCATCTTACTCCTAATCAATTGACCCTTGTTGCCAGGGAAAAGCTTCGTGAAAAATACAGGCAGGCCGAAATTGGGATCACCGGCGCTAATTTTATTATTTCAGATATTGGTGGAATTGCTATTACCGAAAATGAAGGCAACGGACGGCTAAGCTGCGCATGGCCAAAAACACACATTGTTATTACAGGAATTGAAAAAGTGATTCCTTCTATGAATGATCTCGCCTTGTTTTGGCCTTTGCTGGCTACTTATGGAACAGGGCAAAGAGTAACGGTGTACAGTTCCATTGTTACAGGACCAAGGCAGGTGAATGAAAACGACGGGCCGGAAGATATGTATGTGATCCTGCTGGACAATGGACGCACCAATATGCTCGCTAATGAAAAAGTAAGGGAATCTTTATACTGCATTCGCTGCGGCGCCTGTTTAAATGCTTGTCCGGTTTATAAAAACATTGGAGGACACAGTTACGAAGCTACTTACAGCGGACCAATCGGTTCTGTCATTACTCCGCATCTAAAAGACATGGGCGAGTGGAAGCATTTAAGTTATGCTTCATCACTGTGCGGAAACTGTACTGAAGTTTGTGCCGTAAAAATTAATCTTCATGAGTTGCTTTTGGAGAATCGTCACGAGTCAGCGGATGAAGGCGATTCTACTTTAGCAGAGCGAATGACGTGGAAGGTTTGGAAACGAGCCATGCTGCACCGCAGTTTTATGAATATGGGAACAGGGAAAATGAAAAGTGCAGTGGTGAATACATTAATGAAAGATTGGAAGAAATACCGAAGCCCTCTTGATTTTCCTCAAAAAACATTTCATCAACTGTGGAAAGAAAGAAATAAAGAAAAATGAGTTCAGTGTTGGTTTTTAGCCATAGTGTAACACCACGACTTCAATACGTAACCGAATTTCTCTCCCGATATTTTGGCCTTCCATTCAAACTCATCAGCGATGAAGAGCGATTTGTAAGTGCACCGGAAACCTGTAAGATCAATTACAACTATCATCGCATTGATCCTAAAGAAATTTTTATTCATCCGCATGCTTTATTGTTTGAATCTTCAGTGCGGCAGGTGAAAATAGAATGTTTTGAAAAAGACGGCTATAAGGCTTTCTTCAAAGCAGAAGGTGAGTTTGGTTTTGATTTGTTTGCTGCTGTTTTTTATTTGCTGACGCGATACGAAGAATATCTTCCGCACAAAAAGGATAGGTATGGAAGATATGCTCATGAAAATTCAGTGGCTTTCAAAGAAGGTTTTCTTCCCCTTCCTTTAATTAATATTTGGCTGGAAGATTTTAGAAAGTTATTGATAGAAAAAAATGCTCAATTCGCAACCGGCAATTCTCAATTTTCATTTCTCCCCACTTATGATATTGATATGGCCTGGAGCTTTTACAACAAAGGCTTCAAAAGAAATTTCGGGGGACTGTTAAAGTCTTTCTTCAGCGGTAAGTTTCGAAAAATGGTTTATCGGCTAAGGGTGATCAGAGGAAAGAGTCAGGATCCTTTTGATGCCTATCAATGGATGGATGATTTGCATGATGAGTTTGATCTTTCACCTGTTTATTTTTTTTTGGTAGCCAAGGAAAGAGGCAGGTACGATAAGAATATTGATGTGAACAATATGGAGTTTCAACAATTGATTCAATCCATCGCATCAAAATACCGGGTTGGATTGCACCCATCATGGGTAAGCGGCGATACCCCTTCTCTACTTACCCAGGAAAAAGCCACGCTTGAACAAATCACTAATCAAACCGTAACTTGTTCACGTCAGCATTTCATCCGTTTTGAATTGCCATCTACTTACAGAAAATTACTGGCACTTGGCATTACAAACGATTACTCTATGGGTTACGGAAGCATTAATGGCTTCAGAGCTTCTATTGCTACTGCTTTTTATTGGTACGATTTAAAAAATGAGGAACCAACAAAATTGTTGATCCATCCCTTTTGTTTTATGGATGCCAACGCTTATTATGAACAAAATCTTCTGGCTGATGCTGCCTTGCAGGAATTAATGCAGTACTATAATGTAGTGAAGTCGGTGAACGGAACATTGATCACCATTTGGCACAACAGCTTTTTAGGAACTGATGAAGAATTTGCCGGATGGAGAGAGGTGTACAGGAAGTTTATTTCGTCAATCGTGAAATCGTGAAACGTCAATCGTCAATCGTGAATCGTGAATCGTGAATCGTGAATTGAAGAGTTCTTTAGATTGTTATAGACTTAAGGTAGCTTGATACAAAATCAATAAAGGATTAACCGTTGGCAATTCCTACACAACATTCATGCATCTCTTCTGCTTCATGAATGCACTGACTTTGAACTCCGGACTTTCGGCTTTGCATTACTTTCTCAGTGCCTGAAATGACGAATGCCGGTCATTACCATTGCCAAATTATTAGCAACACAATAATCAATGCTGTCTTTATCTCTTATAGAACCGCCGGGCTGTATGAATGCAGTAACACCAGCCTGATGAGCAATTTGCACTGAATCATTGAAGGGAAAGAAAGCGTCGCTTGCCATTACCGCGCCGGTTAAATCAAAATTAAACTGCTTTGCTTTTTCAATGGCCTGTCTGGTTGCATCCACGCGACTGGTTTGTCCGCAACCTTTACCAACTAATTGTTTATTCTTTATCAAAGCGATGGCGTTTGACTTTAAATGTTTGCAAACCAGGTTCGCAAATACTAAATCTTCTTTCTCTCTTTCATTGCTTGCTCTGCCACCAACTTCTTCCCACTTTTCAAAATTGCCGGCGTCTTTTCCCTGTTCTAAAGTTCCGTTCACGGCATTCTTGTAAATGTCTGAAGTAGTGTTGGTATTTTTTAATTGCAATAGAATTCTGTTCTTCCTTGATTTCAAAATCTGCAAAGCTTTATCGTCAAAAGAAGGAGCGATCAATACTTCAAAAAAGATTTCATTAATGGCTTGCGCAGTTGCTTCATCAATTTTTGCATTGCAAATCAATACGCCGCCGAATGCACTTTCTGGATCTCCTGCCAGTGCATGCTTCCAGGCATCAGCAACTTCTTCTCTTATGGCAATACCACAAACATTCGTGTGCTTGATGATAGCGAAGGTGCAAGGTCCGGCCCCCATCCGACTTCCCCCAACGGGTGAAGCCATCTGCTCACGTACCTCGCTTTTCGAGGAGGCTGATAAATTGCTTGCAACTTCATTAAGCCTGGGCTGTGTTTTGGCTAAGCCTCCTCCGTTGGAGGAGGTTTGGTGGGGGCTGAACTCCTTTATCAATTCAATGGCGGCATCAATGTCAACTAAATTGTTGTATGAAATTTCCTTTCCATGAAGTTGATCAAAACACTCATTCAGGTTGCCATAGAAAACAGCTTTTTGATGCGGATTTTCTCCATAGCGCAAAACCGTTTCCTGCCCTGCACCAATAACTGTTAATGGTTTTTCTTTGTTGAAATAATTGTTGATAGCAATATCGTAATCAGCAACGATCTGAAATGCTTTTGCAGCAAAATTCCTTTTTTGATCTAACGTTAAACTGCCGGCTTGTGTTTGTAAAAGGTCCACGAGTTTGAAGTAATCATCCTTTGATGCGATCACAGCAACATCATTGAAATTCTTTGCTGCGGCACGGATCATTGATGGTCCGCCGATATCAATTTTTTCAATGATTGTTTTTTCATCTGTTGTACTAGCAACCGTTTCCTGAAAAGGATAGAGATCAACAATCACCAGATCTATAATGGGAATTTCAAAATCCTTCATTTCCTGAACATCCTGCGGATGATTTCTTCTTCCCAGTATTCCTCCAAATACGGAAGGATGCAAGGTCTTTACTCTTCCACCTAAAATAGAAGGATAGGAAGTGAGGTCTTCGACAGGCACCACTTCAATTCCAAGGTTCTCAATAAAATTTTGCGTGCCACCAGTGGAATAAATGGTGATTTCCTGATTGTGTAGTTCGCGTACAAGCGGCTCCAGTCCATCTTTGTAAAAAACAGAAATAAGGGCAGATGTTATTTTCTTGCTCATGTAAAAAAATTAAGGCAGGCATCAAAAGAGCCGCAAAGGTAACGACTAGAGATTCATCACAAAAGCACCTTTTTCAGAAACATCATAACAAGGAATATGAAGCGAATCGCAGTCCTTTTTCCAAAGCTTCGCTTTCCATCGCGGAACAGAACCATCAATGACAATCTGCTGAACAAAAAAAGTTTTAATGAGATTGGAGATGTACAGTTTTGGACTTTTAGAAAGAACTAAAACATCAATTGGTTGCCTTGTTTGAAGCGGAACAAAATATTGCGTTGAATCAATGATTACAATTCGCTTTGTATAAAACTCAAACTCTTTGCAAGAAACAGGAAGGGTTTGGTTCTGTTCTATCCGATGCAAAACTCTTGAAGGCTGAATGTGGAAGTTTCTTATGAACTCATTAAATAACAAAGTTGAATCGCCAATGAAATTGTAATTTCTGCCGTCAATTAAATCAATGGCTGAAAACTTCGGAACATTGTAAACAACCAGTTTTTTTTGACGATATGCTTCTGAAAAGGACAGGGAACGTAAAGCAATAAAGATCAAAACAGCACTTAGCGAAAACCATAGCATCCATTTTCTTTTCTCCACGAGCCAGAAACAAATCAGTATAGCGGCAATTGATAACAAAATGGTTTGAAAAATGGTGATGTAAAACCCATTCCAAAGAGAAAAGGAAATAATTTCAATTCTTTCAATGTAAGAATTCATCCAGTATATAAGCAACTCTGTGAACCATCCTAAAAATTTTGCAAGAGGTGAGATGATCGCGAAAACACAAACAGCAATTTCTCCAAACAATACCAGACTGGAAAGCGGAACCGCAACAATATTGGTCAGTAAAAACAAAACAGGAAATTGATGAAAATGATAAAGGCTGACAGGTGTGGTTAAGATTTGCGCAGCAATGGAAATAGCCATCGTCTTCCAAATAAAATCAATTGATTTGTTAGGAATATAAAACCAATTATAAATGGGACGATAGAAGACCACAATGCTTAATACTGCAGCATACGACAGTTGAAATCCTACATCCCAAAGCCAGAAAGGATCATACGCCAATAAAATAAATGCCGACAAAGCAAGTGTATTATAAATAGATGTTCGTTTGGAAAGTACTTCGCCAAGGGCAATGCAGGTAAACATAACAGCGGAACGTACAACAGAAGCCTGCGCCCCTGCCAATAAAGTAAATAGCCAAAGTCCAGATAAGATCAAAGCAATTCGAAACCATTTCAATTGTTTTTTTCTCCGAATAGGCTTGGTGAGTAAAACCAGCAAAGCATAGATCAATGCTAAATGCATTCCGGAAATAGCAATGATGTGAACAACACCGGTATTGGTATAGGATTGAACCAGATTTTTGTCAAGATCATCTTTGTATCCAATCAACAAGGCTTCTGCAAGTCCCTGTTCCTTTTCTCCTTTGATGAAACGTTGAAGTGTTTTAACAACCCAACTTCTGCAATTGAAAATAAGTTGATGAAAGAAATTTTTATTTTCTGAAGGAAGAACTTCAAACTCGTTTGCTGAAAGATTGATTTGATGTGTGATACCCTGGAACAAACTGTATTGCTTGTAATCAAAGCTGCCCGGATTGCCTGCATTCTTTATTTCCGGAAGTGGCTTTTTGAAAACGATTTGTGAACCATAATGCAGTTGTTGAAGAGAAGAATCTTTTTTAAAATACAAGATGATCTGTCCTGCTTTTTCTTTGAAATCATTTTTGGAATAGACTCCCTCAACTCTTGCCAGTGCTTTGAATGAATTGATTTTCTCTACCAATGGTTCTTCAATGGTTACCACTACATAATTGCTGTCGGAGTAATTATGTCCAATCCAGTTTTTATTATGCCGAACATCATGCAGCCAAACCAAAATGGCTCCGGTTAAGAGAATGAAAAGGTTGGTTGCAATGCCATTAAAATAGCCAAAGCTGAATTTTGATTTCAGGGAAATTGAAAAATAGATCAAAAGAGCCGAGGAGCAGATAGTGAATGATATAAGCAAAATTGAAATGGAAAACTGCAATTGCCATTGCAAAACAATGCCTGCAATTAAAGCAACAAGCAATCGAACAAAAGGAATTTTGTTCCAGAAATAAGCAGTTGGCAAAGGCATGCTAAAAGATAAAACAACTTTTGTTTTCAAACAGGATCAGCCGGAAATATCTTTTATCTCTTTATGCCGTTTTATGTAAACTAAAAAATAAACGGCGACTACCAAAGCCACAGCGGAGGTGATAAAAAAAGTGGTTCTGCTTCCCAATCCGGTCCAAATGGCGCCTGCAATAATGCTTGCCAGTAAAGTGCAAATGCTTTCGCAAGAGGTATAAAAACCAATGGCTGTTGCTGTATTGCTGGTATGCGCCATGTTAGTAATCCATGCTTTGGTGACTCCCTCCGTAGCCGCAGCATAAATTCCGTAAATAAAAAATGCGGAAAAAATAACAACAACAGAATTGGTGATACCAAAAAGAAAATAAACCAGTGCAAACAAAATCAAACCACTAAAGAATACTTTTTTAATTCCAATTTTATCAGCAGCGGCACCTAAAGGATAAGAAGCCAAAGCAAAGACTACATTGTACAGGATGTAGGCTCCAATGGTCAGTTCATCGCTGCCGGTAACCTGTTTGGTTTTAAGAATGAGAAATAGATCGGAGCTATTGAACAAAGCAAGAAGTAGCAATCCCACAACCACTCGTTTGTAATCGGCAGAAGCAATGTTCCAGTATTTAAAAAAGGAGAAAAAATTTCCTTTGCCTAAGGTTGATGCAGGTTCTCTTTTTTCTTTCAGCAAAAAAATAAGTGCAACAGAAATCAATCCCGGAACAAATGCCAAAAGAAAAATGAGTGTATAGCGATGCGGATAAGAGATCAGGAACAGTAGAGCCAATGTGGGTCCAATGGCAGCTCCTAATGTGTCCATGCCGCGATGAAATCCAAACACTCTTGCCTTGGTTTCTTTTGTGGCGTTTTGTGAAAGCAAAGCATCTCTCGCTGCGGTTCGCAAGCCTTTTCCTAAACGGTCAACGGTTCTTGCAAAAAATATCCAAAGGGGATAAACAAAAGCAGCCATCATGGGCTTGGAGATAGCGCTCAGAAAATATCCGAGCTTTACAAAAGGCAATCGCAAGCCTTTCTCATCGCTCAACTTTCCGAAATAACCTTTGCTCAGTCCTGCAGTAAAGTTCGCGATACCTTCCAAAACGCCAATCAATAAAACTGAAAAACCGATCTCTTTCAAATAAACCGGAATAACAGGATAAAGCATTTCGCTTGCTATATCTGCAAACAAACTTACCAGCGAAAGAATGAGCACCGTGCGGTTGATAATTTTCACTGAACAAAATTAGTTTACAAGTTCACGAGTTCACAAGTTTGAAAGTTTAGTAAGTTGTAAACTGGTAAACATTTCCTAAACCCTGCCTTCACCGAAAAATATCTTTGAACCACAACGTTTTTACTTTGACATTTCAATTTATTTCCACCAATTTTTCACGAACCTTCAAAAACATATAAATCCAATACGCAGCATGGGACTATTCAATTGGTTCACACAGGAGATAGCGATAGACTTGGGAACCGCCAATACCTTGATAATCCACAACGATGAAGTCGTAGTGAATGAGCCTTCTATCGTAGCCCTGAACCGCAACAATCCGAAAGAAGTTTTGGCCGTAGGCAAACGGGCTCTGATGATGCATGAAAAAACCCACGAAAGCATTAAAACCGTTCGTCCCCTCAAAGACGGTGTGATTGCCGACTTCAACGCAGCCGAGCTCATGCTTCGTGAAATGATCAAAATGGTTTATCCAAAAAAACCTTTGTTCCCTCCAAGCTGGCGCATGATGATCTGCATTCCTTCTTCCATTACCGAAGTGGAGAAACGTGCCGTTCGCGACAGCGCCGAACAAGCCGGAGCCAAAGAGGTTTATCTGATACACGAACCAATGGCTGCCGCACTTGGTATTGGCATTGATGTGGAAGAGCCCGTTGGTAATATGATCATTGATATTGGCGGTGGTACAACAGGAATTACAGTTATTGCTCTGGCCGGTATTGTCTGCGATCAATCCATCCGTATTGCCGGTGATGAATTTACTGCTGATATTATGGAAGCACTTCGCCGTTATCACTCCTTATTAATTGGTGAAAGAACTGCGGAGCAGATCAAAATACAAATTGGTGCCGCTATGAAAGATATTGACAATCCACCGGATGATCTTCCTGTAAATGGTCGCGACCTTGTTACCGGTATTCCCAAACAGATCATGGTGAGTTATCAGGAAATAGCGGAAGCTTTGGACAAATCCATTTTTAAAATGGAAGAAGCAATTTTAAAAGCTTTAGAGCAAACACCTCCTGAATTAGCTGCTGATATTTATCGCCGTGGTTTGTATTTAACTGGCGGCGGTGCTTTATTAAAAGGTTTGGATAAAAGACTGAGCCAAAAAATAAAACTGCCCGTTCATGTTGCTGATGATCCACTGAAGAGTGTGGTACGCGGCACAGGGTTGGCTTTAAAAAATTATGACCGTTATCCGTTTGTAATGAGATGATAAAGGCGAAAGGTATAAGGTGTAAGGCATAGGGTAACACCACCTTCAACCTTTAACCTTCAACCCTCCAGGTTCTATGCGTAACATTTTCCTTGTCATTCGACGGTATTTCACCTTTCTGGCCTTTGTGCTGTTGCAGGTGTTT
>JAICTW010000592.1 GCA_025936195.1 Flavisolibacter sp. | reverse complement strand
GGATTTCTAAAAAAACACGTTTGCGATCTTCTGAAATAGTAACATGTGTGACTTTCAATTTTTCCATGTCCATCTTTGGCCCGCCATAATCCGGTGTGGGATGGTACCACCACTGTTGTATTAGAAAGTCAGATGCCGGTATATTTCTATTTGCTTTAAGTGCATCTGTAAATTCTATTTCAAAGCCTTTTGGTTTCGCACGAACGGCAAGCATTTCAAAAGTGATCTTTCCATTGTATTTTATTCGCTGGAGACCGTATTGCTTTTCTTTCCAGCTCCAACCGCCTACCATACCTATTCCCCCAATATACAGCGCACCGTCTGGACCCCAGCACAAACGGTTTACACCGGCTTCTAATCCCTGGCTAAAGCGAAATACCGCACCCTGGTATTCCCCATTCACTTTTTCCAGGAAGTCTCTTTTTATCCCGCCGTGTGTTACATCTCCGTGAAGCATTTGTCCTTTGTAAGGACCATCCTGCATTAATACCGGTTGAGAGGGAGAGTTTGCGATTTCATCTTCTGGCAGGTAAATGGCAGGTTGTGTTATTGGTGGGGAAGAAGAAACTGAATCAGGAAGAATGCCCCAAGGCATGCCGAAATAATCTCCCCTTCTGACATGAATTAATTTATTACAAGGAATCCATTCTCCCTGGTTTTCGGTCTCAAATATTTCGCCATTTGGACCTAAGCCAATTCCGTTTGGCTGGCGTAAGCCATAATTGATCCATTCATAACTTCCATCCATACCGATCTTAATTGTTTTACCACGATCTGGTTTTTGTTTTTCATTTGACATTAACCGCATAGCTAATGAAAGATTAGCATAGAAATATCCGTCTTTGTACACAAGCCCAAAAGCAAATTCATGAAAATCACCACTCACTCCCCATGCATTGCAGATGGTGCGGTATTCATCAATAATTTCGTCACCATCAAGATCGATTAACTCAGTCAGTTCAGGTTTCTGTAAGACAAATATTTTTCCATCCACTACTGTAATGCCCAATGGTTCCTGCAATCCTGAAGCGATCCGCTTTACAGTAATTTTATTTGTGTCGCCGGTTTCAACTCCTTTCAGAAGATAAACAGCACCGATGGAATCCCATGTAGTAACTAATAGACCGCCATCTGGCAGAAAAGCGAGCCCGCCTACTCTTGGTTTAAAATCAGATTTGTGAATGGTAGTAACATCATAGCTCGGATGAACTCCTTCAAGTGCTGCTCCAAAACCCGGCTTTATATATTTGTCCGGTGCTTTTTTTATTTCGGCAACAGGAATATTTTCTTTCGTGTTGATCGGTTTTAAAGACATAATATAATCAAGCATCGTCTTTATTTCGTTTTCAGTAAGTGTGGGATGAGCAGTCATCGTAGCCGTTCCCCAAACTCCTGATCCTCCTTGTTTGATTTTCGAAATGAGATGTTCCGCAGAATTTTTTTCATTCTCATATCGCAAAGCAATTTGATGAAACGAAGGTCCAACAGTTTTCTTATCTATTTCGTGACAAGTAAAGCAATCGCTTTTTTCCATCCAGTACCTGCCTCGTGAATCATACTCTTCTTCCAGCCTGGGAAGAAACTGTGCGGGAAGTGGATTAAAATAAGTAATTAATGAAGACTGTTTATTCCTTTGCAGGGTGAAACTGGTGTCCTTTGCTTGCAATGAAACAGTTATTCCATTTGGTGCATCTGACATCTTAAATAATCTTTCCAATCCCGGTTTTCCTGTTTCACTTCGCACAAATTCGGGTCGCTCTTCTATGTGAATCGTATCTCCTGAAAGGAGAACCAATGAATATTTTATGTAGACCTGGTTATCACGAAAAAGATAACCTTTACTTACCATCTTAAATGAATCTCTCTTTCCGTTCAATTCAACAATCCATTTTGAATGTTGAATGGTATCATCATAATAAGCTGCTCCCCAGCTTGTGGGTTGTACATTCTTTACATTTGTATAAGCAGCTCCTTCCAACGTTACCCCTCCTTTCCATACTTTGTATAAAGTACAGTGAGCAAGGTCATATGCTGCATAACATTCGGAATCCAGTGCGAGAGTAAGCATTCGTGGTTTCTTGTCGAGAACCGAGCGGAAAGCCCAGGGATCTCTTGGTCTTTTGATGTTAGAAGTTTTCTTATGAGTGCATGCCGCTAAACTGAAAATTATAATTGCAATAAGACATGTTTTGAGAAAACTGATCATTGTATTTCCATTATA
This sequence comes from Flavisolibacter sp., assembly GCA_025936195.1. The sequence continues at coordinate 572 of JAICTW010000592.1, read as the reverse complement.
GAATGAACTTTTAGAATCCACTTTTTATTTTTTGCTTTAAGGCCAGTTAAGGTGTTTGTGAAGAAATTCAATTGTTTCATCACTTCGCATGGAATGGCCGCCATTAAAAAATTCTATTTCTGTTTTATCTCCAAGATTAAACTGATCATAAAAATACCTGACTTTCCCATATTCATAAGCAACCCACTCATCCGGTTGAACTATATCATGATGACCACGTTCCACCATGAATGGTCTCGGGAAGATAAGGTACGCCATCTCTGCATAACTGAATGTGCTGCCCATATTGAAGTAAGGCATTTCCCATTCAAAACTGTTCATAAAACTTCCTTCATAGTGAGTATCAGTTACCTTTCGCGTCCAATCGCCAAAATCACCTGAGCAAATGGAAAGACAATAACCCTCTAACACAGCAGGCACACGCATGGCAGTTTCGCCTCCATAGCTAATACCATAAAAAGCAATTCTGCTACTATCAACAAAAGGAAGCGATTGCAGCCAATCAATAGTTTGTTCGTGCTGGGAAATGATAAATGAAAAAAGTGTTTTTTTAACAGTATTTGCTTTTCTTG
>JAICTW010000101.1 GCA_025936195.1 Flavisolibacter sp. | reverse complement strand
GTATTGTTGGTTGTTAAATGCAAATACACGGATGAGGGATCCACTTCAAATTGCTTGGGCAGATAGGTGTAGTTCCTGTCCCTGGAACTGCAAACCACTTCAGCCTTACCGTACAACTTTGCTTCCTTAACAGCCTTGGTTGACCATACACCAGTATCAGCATAGGAAGCCATCGCTTTTTCATCGAGCAGGTTCATGGGCACCTGGAAGAACTGAGTGGAAGCGCCGCCATGCAAAAACAATACTTCATGATCGCTATCTAATTGCATTAATTCCTTTAAAGTTGTTATGGCTTCATCTACAACAGCCTGGAAGATTTTGGTGCGGTGACCAATTTCTAAAATAGACAAACCGGTATTGTTGTAATTCAATATGGCGCGACTGGCTTCTTCAAAAACTTCTTTCGGTAAAATAGAAGGACCTGCATTAAAATTGTGGATGGCTCCTGTGCTTTTGAAAGGTGCACTCAGATTTTTGCCTGCTTGTGTTTCTGCGTTCATTTCTTCGAATTGAAATGCAAATGTAAATCAATGAATGCAGCTAACGGGTTCAAATAAATTTATATGTCAATTTTCTTCCCTCCCTTTCATTTTATTGTCTCTCCACGACTGGTTCAGAAATTCAAATTCTTTCAGATCTTCTTCTGAAAAAGTTTTATTGGAAAGTTTTGTAAGATCAGGCTGGCCGGCGTCTACCCAGGCCGTGTACCAGAATGAAGCCACTGCATGGATGGATTGACGCATTCTTCTTTCAATCATTCCTTTCAGCAACTTATTATAAGCAATGGAATAAGCAGACGAATATTGCCGGACGAGAACACCGTTGCGGTTTTCAAATGCATATTTTTTATCGGAAGGAAATTTTTTATCCAACTCTTTTTCATAACGCAAAACGGTATCGGCTGCGGCACCACTTTCCAATACTCTTTTCCAGATAAATATGCCGGGATTTTTAATGTATTCGGCTTTGCCGATAAAAAAATTCCACTCCTTATCCGCAAGTAATTCGGGAACACGGCTTTCCCAAAATCCATGAATACCCTGTTGTCCTGTGAACTGTCCGTTGTGATTACTGCAGGCATGCAAGGGCACATGAGCGTCGGCAATATAATGTCCGATCTCGGCAGAGAGCTTTAAAATTTTGGCCTGGTCTTTTTCTTTGAAGGCATTGGTCAATCTTCTTTGCATGGTCTGAATCCACCAGGGCACAATGCCGTTTGCCATCAAGCTGTCCTGCGAGAATTTAGCAACGGCATCTTCCCATTTTCGTGGTAAGGAATCAAAAGGATACGTTCCGTAACGATCAATATCAATGTAATGACGGGCACCTTCTTCTGCAACTGCATATCTTCTTTTATCCGGGTCAACTGCATGTTCGGTTATAAAATCAATATTGGATTTATACAAAACCATCATTTGCGGAGGCAATAAAAAAACGGCGTAGTAATTAATTTTTTTGTGCGCAAAGAATCCCCAGCAAAAGCAATGCTGGCAGAGTAAGAAAAGCAAAGCAGTTAAAAAAGATCTTTTCATTCTTCATCAAGATAGCAAGATCAAAAGAAAGCGCAATGGAGCAGATTATGATTGTTTATAGTTAATGCTTTAAATGCCATTGATGTATTAGCTGGCAAAAACAAATTGAAATATCTTCAACCTCTATTCGCTTTATTATGTCAAAAAGAACAGATTATATTTCCTGGGATGAATATTTTATGGGTGTGGCGCTGCTGAGCGGAAAGCGAAGCAAGGATCCCGGTACACAGGTAGGCGCCTGCATTGTAAGCAATCAAAACAAAATTGTAGGAGCGGGTTACAACGGATTGCCCATTGGCTGCAGCGATGAAGATTTTCCGTGGGACAAGAAGGGTGATTTTCTTCAAACCAAATATCCTTATGTATGCCATGCCGAGCTCAATGCCATTTTGAATAATATTGGAATGGACCTTAGCGGCTGCCGCATCTACACCGCCTTGTTTCCCTGCAATGAATGCAGCAAAGCCATCATCCAGGCAGGCATTAAAGAAGTGATTTACCTAAGCGATAAATATGCCGGCACTGATGTTTCTATTGCCAGCAAACGCATGCTCGATACATCAGGTATTTCTTACCGCAAAGTGGAAGTGAAGAGAAAGAGCATTGAGCTTTCGTTTGATGAGGATGAAGTGTGAGTGTATTTTGTCAAACAAAAAAACCACAGAAAAAATTCTGCAGCTTTAAATAATTTCGTCGAAATCTTTTTACGCGGCCAAAGCCTTATTCACCAACTCCGCAGCCTCGCTCAGCAAAATGGCTGATTCTACTTTCAATCCACTTTCATCAATCAGCTTCTTTGCCTCTTCTGCATTGGTCCCCTGAAGGCGAACAATGATGGGAATATTAATGGTGCCCATGTTCTTGTACGCATCAATAACACCCTGCGCAACCCTGTCGCAACGAACAATACCACCGAAAATATTAATGAGGATGGCCTTCACTTTCGGATCTTTCATAATGATGCGGAAACCGGCTTCCACTGTTTGTGCATTGGCTGTACCGCCTACGTCCAAAAAGTTGGCAGGCTCACCGCCACTTAATTTGATCATGTCCATGGTAGCCATAGCAAGGCCGGCGCCATTCACCATGCAACCCACATTACCATCTAACTTTACAAAATTCAGATTGTATTTTCCTGCTTCCACTTCGGTGGGATCTTCTTCGTTCAAATCACGCATGGCTGCTAAATCCGGGTGGCGCATGAGCGCATTATCATCCAAATTCATTTTACAATCCACGGCTACAATTTTATCATCGGATGCTTTAAAAAGAGGATTGATCTCAAGCATGGAGCAATCCAATCCCAGATAAGCATTATATAAATTGGTAACGAACTTCACCATATTTTTAAACGCATCTCCTTTCAATCCAAAGTTGAATGCGATCTTTCTCGCCTGGTAGGGTTGCAATCCACCGCCGGGATGAACCCATTCCTTAAAAATTTTCTCCGGCGTTTTATGCGCCACTTCTTCAATGTCCATTCCGCCTTCAGTGCTGTACATAATTACGTTCTCTCCTTTGGAGCGGTCCAAAAGAATGGATAAATAAAATTCTTTGCGTTCGTTGGGACCATCATAATACATGTCCTGCGCAATCAGAATTTTATTCACCACTTTACCGGCTTCGCCGGTTTGTACCGTTACCAATGTTCCTCCTAAAATTTTAGAAGCCACATCGGTTACTTCATCCAATGATTTTACCACCTTCACACCATTAATGCCGTTCTCACGGATCTTTCCTTTACCGCGGCCACCTGCATGTATCTGCGCTTTGATCACGGCAAACGGACTTCCATACGTGGTTTTAATCTGGCGATATGCTTCTTCTGCATCATGAGGAGTGCTTACGGCAATTCCGTCCTGAACAGGGACATTGTATTTTTTAAGCAATTCCTTCGCCTGGTACTCGTGCAAATTCATTCTGTAAAATTTGCCGCAAAAATAAGAAAGGAGAAGGAATGTTGGTGGTTTATCGTTTTTGGTTGTAGTTGTTTAGGTGCAAAAGGCTTGCTTGCTTGCAAGGTTTTTTGATGAGCTATTCTTAATGGCCAGAAGTTCTCTATCCATTCAGGAGCTATACTTCCTTAGCATGCATGTGTTCCGATACTGCCCTGATGATGGCATCCATTAGCGTAACAGAATTTCGTGAAGAAGCGTTTGGAAAAACAAAATGGCCGGGCGACTGGGAAAGAATTTTATTGCCGGGCAATAGTTCCTGTAGTTGCTCGTTAAAATTGTTCAGCGTGTATTCGGTAAAGAAAGGAGTTGTCCGTACGGACACAACGGCATTGTGCATCATTCCTTCGTAGAAAAAATAGATATTGAATATGCGGGCCATTGTTGTGGTTTGTGTAAGTAAAAGCAAATATTGGTGTACGCAGTCCTGAAGTTACACCTGTTTTGTCCATTCTTATTTCAAGCTACAAAAAAAATGAGACCTGATAAAATCATTTTCAAGAAATTTACAAGGCTACGCCGTTTAAAAATTGTGAATTGATGTAAGAAGCCACATCCACCAGGTCTTTCCTTTGTTCGTAAACAGCCAATTGCCTGTCGGCGCCTGTGCCCTGCTCCAATATTTTGTGCACATAATTGATCCGGTGCCTCGATCCTAATTCATCCACCACATCATCCACAAAATCCAGCAGCTCATAAATTAAAATTCTTGTATTGATCTCTTCTTCTTTTCCAAAATCAATCAAAAAACCATCAATGCCATAGCGGCTGGCTCTCCATTTATTTTCATTGATCAAGTGACGTGAGTATTGAATGAAGTTCATATTCTGAACACGCAGCTTATAAATTTTTGCACAAATAGCCTGGAACAATGCAGCAATGGCAATGGTTTCATCCACAGTCATCGGCACATCGCAAATGCGAAACTCGACGGTGTTAAAAAAAGGATGAACGCGAAGGTCCCACCAGATTTTTTTTGCATTGTCAATGCAATTGGTTTTCATCAGCAGCTTTACATAATTATCGTAAGCTTCGATGCTTTCAAAAACTTCGGGTATCCCGGTGCGGGGAAATTTATCAAACACTTTCGTGCGAAAAGATTTATAGCCTGTATATCTGCCTTCCCAAAATGGAGAGTTGGTGCTTAATGCATACACATGTGGTAAAAAATAACGTGTGGAGTTGGCAATGTGATTGGCCATTTCACGTGATTGCATTCCTACGTGCACATGCAAGCCGAAAATAAGATTACTCCTTGCTGCTTCCTGCAATTCATTTACAATTTCGTTATAGCGAACATGGTCGGTGATCAACTGACTTTGCCAGTGGCTGAAAGGATGTGTACCGGCAGCTCCCATTTCAAAGCCCAGGCTATTGGCAATATCTGAAATTGTTTTACGAAGAACCGAAACATCTTTGTAGGCTTCATCCACATTCTGGCAAATATCAGTTCCCACTTCCACTACGGCCTGGTGCATTTCGGCCTTTACTTTGTCTTTTATGATCTTCTGTCCTTCCTGAACAATTTTTTGTTCGTGGCTTTTTAGTTCTTTCGTTACAGGGTCGGTAACCATGTATTCTTCTTCTACACCAAGAGTAAAAAATTTATAGTTTATGTTGGACATAGCAGTTATTTTGTAAAGATGTCATCAAGTTTAATGGTCAATCCTTTTACAGCAATGCTTTTGATGCAATCGTTTCCTGCATAAATTTTAGCACCATCGTATTTACCGTTTTCATTTAAAACAAAAACGGCAATGTTTTCTTCAGATGGATACACCACCCAATATTCTTTCACACCGGCTTCTTCGTACAATTCAAATTTGAGCTTGATTTCTTTGTTGGTATTTCCAGGTGAAAGAACTTCAATAACAAGATCGGGTGCTCCGAGGCAACCTCTATCATCAATTTTAGATGGATCGCAAATAACACATAAATCGGGTAGAACAACTGTAACAATTTCAGAATCTTTCCTTTTGTTTTTTACGGGCAATCGTACATCAAAAGGTGCTGAAAAAAACTTGCAGTGTTTTTTCTCAAGAAAGTTTCCAATACGCAAGAACAGCTTTCCGGAAATTTCCTGATGCCTTGGTGCTGGTGCAGGACTCATTTTAAAGATCTTTCCTCTTATCAGCTCCACCTGTTCTTCAAATTTCCATTTCAGGTAATCGGCATAGGTATAACTGAGAGAAGGATCGGGCTCCTTCACCAATTGAAATTTATTTTCTTCCTGGTTATAAGTGGTAAACATTGCGGCTTAAGTTAACGATTGTCCGTTTACACTTTTCTTAATAAATTCTCCCCATGAAAGATTAGTTTGTCCTTCTTTATGATGCATGGCTACTTCAATGGCATAATTGGCAGCGGTTTCCACCACCCATTCAAAGTTTTCTTCGCCAACACTGGTGCGTTCAGCATCAGGAGCAGGATTACCAAAGTCAATAGCATAAGGAACTCCATCTTTTACGGCCAGTTCAACGGTATTGAAATCATATCCCAAATATTTATTGATACGAAGAACGATATCTTCCATCTGCTTTTGCCGTTCTGCACTTGGAGAAAATCCTGCCTGATAGCGTTGTGAATGTGGATTGCGTGGTTCATAAGGCATAATGCGTACATGCTTGCGGCCAATGGAATAGCAGCGGTAATATTCCTCATACACAATTTCTTCCTGCAGCAACATGACCAGCCGTTCGGTTTCTTTGTGCTTTTCAAAAAATTCTTCCTTGCTTGCCAAACGATAAACACTTTTCCATCCGCCACCGGCATACGGTTTCATGTAAGCAGGAAAACCAACATAATTGAAAATGCCTTCCCAATCCAATGGATACACCAAATTAGAAAAAGATTGATCCGTTGTATCTGGAGGCAATTCATAAGAGGGGAGGATCACGGTTTTTGGAACGGGAACTCCTATCTGTGTCATTAAACAGTTATTAAAAAATTTATCATCAGCACTCCACCAAAAAGGATTGTTGATAACGGCTGATCCCATAAGTGCAGCATTCTTTAACCAGGTTCTATAAAAAGGAACATCCTGCGAAATGCGGTCAATAATCACTGCATAATCTGATTTTTCTCCTTGTGGCGCTTTATCAATCCGTACCGGTTCTGCCAAAATGTTTTCAATGCCTTTGCTGTTGACTCTTTCAATAAACGCCATGGGAAAACTTCTTTCCTGGCCGAATAGAATGCCGATCTTTTTCATAAAGGAAATTTAATGCTCTGTTGCGAATAGTCAATTTAGAAGTTCTTCGATTCATTACTAACCTTCGCCTTAAAACTTTCAGGTTCAAACTACAATTTACTTCAATCCGTAAAATAAGAAATTGCTGTTATGAAATTATCATGCCATTCAAACACTTATTTTTGGCCACATGCTGATAGAAGAGTTGTCCTGCCTGAGAGTGGAACAAAAAGCGATCGCTTCGAATTTTTTAAAAAGATATGTAATTGTTGACTGTTATCTGCCCAAAAATATTTCTGATTCAAAAAACCTTTCCTTGCTTTTGATCAATGACGGACAGGACCTTGGTGAAATGCCATTTTCTTCCATGTTGAATCAATTGATTGAGGAGAAAAGGATCAATCCTTTATTATGCATAGGCATTTATGCAAATAAGGATAGAAGGAATGAATATGGCACCGCGAAAGTTTTAGATTATGAAGGAAGAGGAACGAAAGCGGAGGCATATCAGCAATTTATTTTGAAAGAATTGCTTCCGTTCATTCATGAGCAATATGCCATTGAGGAATTCAAACAAAAAGCTTTTGCTGGATTTTCTCTCGGTGGTTTAAGCGCATTGGATACCGTATGGAATCATCCGGATGTATTTTCTATTGTAGGCGTTTTTTCAGGTTCCTTGTGGTGGAGAACGCAAAGTTTGGAAGACAATTATAATGATGATATGGATCGCATTATGCACCGGCAAATCCGAAATGGAAAATATCAACCGGGCTTGCATTTTTATTTCACCACGGGATCATTGGATGAAACGGCAGATAGAAACAACAATGGTATTATTGATTCGATTGATGATACGTTGGATTTAATAAGGGAATTGAAGCAATTGGGATACAGTTCGGAGGATATCAAATACATTAATTATGAAGATGGCAGGCATGATGTGCAGATATGGGGGAGAGCTATGAAGGAGTTTTTGTTTTGGGAGGTGGAGTAGATAGTTAGTGGATCAAAGGCTATTGCAAATAAAAAGAGACTGTTTTGCAACAGTCTCTTTTTATTATTTAGAAAAT
>JAICTW010000349.1 GCA_025936195.1 Flavisolibacter sp. | reverse complement strand
GCTTCTGTCTTTACTTCGTATTCATCGCCTATGGCCACATTTTTGGAAGCTTTTACCAGTGTTCCGTTTTGCCGTACTTTGCCGGTGTCGCAGGCAGCAGCGGCCATAGTCCTTGTTTTGAACAGGCGTATGGCCCACAAATATTTATCTATTCTTAGTTTATCTTTTTCCACCATTGATCTCAAAATTATTTTTTATTTTAGAAGAAAGATCAATCATGAAACTGCTGCTGCTGTCTGCTTTTTGCATCGCTGCTGTTAGTGCATTGGCGCAAAATGATAAAAATAATGGTTGGAGATCACAGCGTCCTGTCAGCTTGCTACAATTTAAAGGAAATGACAGAGAAAATTTCAACCATCTGTTTCAGGAATATTTAAAGAGAAGAAAAGATCCAGGGAATTTACTGGCAAACAGACAGGGAAATATTGTTCTTCTTCCACAGGACCGCATGCCTTGTATCGTTCCTGATTCAAAAAATATAGCTCCGATGCCCAATGCATGGAGCGGTGTTAAAATTCCTTATCAATCGCAACATCATCTCATCCCTAATCTGGCAATACAGCCGCCTTCTTTGGATTTAAAATACGACTTCAATTACAATTGGGTGCCGAACAAAACAAAATAGCTTTTATTTCTATCGGCACGTTTCAGCTTTATAGCTCATTATTTTTTGTTTGCGGATCATCTGATGGATATTCCACATTTTTCAAAGGCATATCACTTACGGATTTGTCTTCAAAATGATTGGGCTGCTGATCTTCAAACTCAGGTTGATTTTGTAATTGCTTATCAGTTTCAGTTGGACGCGGGTACGATTCAAACCTTTCGTTTCTTTTTTCTTCTTTACTCATAATAAAAGAATTAAACTGAATTAATAAAAACCAATAAGCCCCACACTTAGTACAGGGCTTATTGACATGATTCTGGACTAAAACGGAATGCAGGGTTTAGTGTTTGCTTTAGTTCCGCTTCATCTCTTAGCAAGGCTTACATACCGCCCCGGCCACTACTTGAGGAGCCTGCAAGATCGCTGCCCGAATTACCGCTGCTACGTCCGGTATTGCCGGTACCTGTGCTGCCGGAACGACCCTGATCGCCACCTTCTATGCCGGAACCCGCTGTGCTGCTGGAACCCATTGTACCTGAATTGCCGGAGCTGCCCGTGTTACGGCCTGAGCCGCTTGCGCCCTGGCTTTGATTACCCAAGCCTTGGGAACTGCGCGAACCGCTTTGAGATCCGCTGTTGCTGCCCGATGAAGTCCCCATGTTGCTGCTTTGTGAATCCCCTTGAGATCCACTTTTGGATTGATTACCCATGTTTGAACTTTTGTTTTGATCTCGATTTCTGTTGTCTGCCATAACTGTAATTTTTAAAAGTCAAAAAATAGGGAAGTGAGAATTGATTTATAAAAACATTGTGCCTGATGCCCTTTTAAAGAACTGTGTTTCCACTTAAGAAGAAGCATAAAGCAACCGGTGTTTGTAGAACGTTATCAACATTCTACACCAATAAAATCCATGCACCTCTTGTATGAGATGAATGAATTTTATTGTGATAAATTTTATTCAGAAAGCTGTCCGTCGTAATCGCTGCCTGTAACGCCATCTTTTGTTGCCAGTCCTGTACCCTTATCTCTTCGGCTCATAGTTGATGATTTCTCATCTAATGCTGATTCACCTCCAATGTTTGCAGAACCTTCCTGTATAACATTTCCTGTCAGGTCTTCTCTTAAGGTTCCTTCTTCATTGCGATTCATATCGGGTTTTATTTCTCTTTTGTTTTCTTTCATAAAATGGTTTTAATGATTACTGAAATTACTGTTGCCCCTGCTGCCATCCGAGCCGCTGTGTTTTCTTCCGTTGCCATAACGGTTCTGCACCTGGCTCATGGTTTCATATTCATGATCCTTCTTTTCATTTTTTTTCGGTTTCGAAGACGTTTTTGTTTTGTTTGTTTTATTCTTATCCCGCATAACACAGAATTTAGTTGAAGTAGTAGAGGCGGTTTGTTCAGAGTTGTTCTTCAATTCAATTTCTTGTTTTAATTGATGTAAGATTCCCTCTGTTTTGTCCCTGAAATGGTCGGAGGCAGATAATATTCATTGAAAAAATTGTGCCCGATAAGTATAACGTTGTGCTTGTTTATTTGCGTGAAAGCACTTCAGTGATAAGGCTGTTAAGATCTTTTTGATATACCTGTGTTTTTGTTTTCATTTCGCCCTGTGGAACAATTTTATTTCCCAGCAACGCATACCATGTTTGAGAAGAGCCGGGAACAAAAAATCCATGATCATACCATTGGCTTTTTTTTCCTCTTCCATGATCGGTTGTAATCAAAAAACTGGTTTGATTTTGATATTCAGGCATGGACTGTAACAAACGCCAAAGTTCACCGATCATTCTGTCTGCATTATTAGCTTGTTGTAAATATTGATCGTAATGCTTTTTGTGTCCGGCATTATCCGTACCGCTAAAGCTTAATAAAACAACAGAGGGCTTATTTTTTAAAACGTATTCTTTACAGGCAATAAAGGTCAATTCATCATAGCGTGTAACGGCTTCTTTGTCGGGCGCCTGTTCCTGCAATGAATTTAAAAGCAATTGTGCCGGCGTAAGATTTTTACCATCTATCTTTTGCAAACCGCTGTTCAGCATAAAACTGCCCTTTCCTTCTTTGTCAAGAATGTAAGGAAAGAGCTCCCAGGAAGTAAATGCCGCTACTTTGCCCGCATAGCTTGATGAGTTGTTTAGAATTTCAAGAATGTTTTTATTTTGATTTTTCTTCTTTTCATTTTTCCAGATGGTGTAATCAACATTGCCGGTTAGCAGTTCGCTATAGCCGGGATAAGAAAGTGCATACGGATTGGCAACATTCACATCATTTTGATAATGTCTGTTGCCGTATAACTCGCCTTGTCTGGCAATAACACTCCAAAAGAAAGGCATTAGCTTTTCTCTTCTTTGTTTGGGATTGGCATCCCAATACAAAGCCTTGGTTAAAGAAGTATCGGTATTGATTCTGGGATTATTGATCAAAGCGGAATCGGCGCCGGTAAATAATTCTTCCCATCTGAAACCGTCGAGTGTAATGATGAATAATTTGTTCTCAGCGTTCAGTGGACGTACAGTATTCCGTGTATTGCTTACGGATACAGTTAAGGTTAGCAACATCAAACAGATCACAAGGCCACGCATAGTTTATACTGTCAAAAAAGTATACCAATTTATTCGCCTGGTAAATCAACAGAACAACAAATTGTAAAGAGTAGCGCTTTTCAAAAAAAATTCCCTGTATAGCAAAGAATTTTTAATCAAAATCTAATCTGATCACCATTTATTTAGTATTAAAGGAAAGTGGGATGTTCAACTTAATGGAAAAATTTCTACCCATATTAAACACACCTTGTCTTCCGGTTACCGGATTTACATCGGTGTATTTCAGGCGGCTTAAATTGTTTTGATAGGCTACATCTGCAATATTTATAACACTGAAGTAAATGCTGAATAATGTTTTGTTTTTTGAAATGATGTTAGCGCTGATGCCTGCATTCAATAAAGTATAATCCGGCGTAACCGTTTCTGTTCCGTATGCCGTGAAAGGATGATTTTGATTGAAAGTATGATCTGCTTCAAAACTCAGCGACAGGTTTTTAATGCGCTTGCCCGATGATAAAAGATCGGCTCTTAATTCACTGATCCATTTTGTGGCAGGAATGAAAGGCATATCCCTTACACCGGCAATAGCATTGCTGAATTTTCCACGTACATACGACAAAGTGTTTTGCCAATGCAACCAGTCCAATGGATGCGGATGAAGGTCAATCAAAAACTCTGCACCGGCTAAATGTGCATCATGCTGGCCAAATTTGTAGGCAGGGATCAAGGTTCCATTAACATCCACCAATGAGTCAGGTGTATTGGCGCCCGCAAGCTTGCTGTAAAAAATAAAATTGTTTACCTGATTGTAAAAAGCTGCTGCCGTAACCAACACGTGTTTCGAATTCACTTCCAGTCCGAGATCGGCCTGATAACTTTTTTCTGATTTTAAATCCGGATCACCAAATTCATAGCGGTTGGTTCCTTCATGTGCACCGTTGGATGCCAGTTCAGGAATGCTGGGTGCACGAAAGCCTTGCGCCATATTGAATTTTAAAACAAAATTTTCGGTGGCTGAATAACTGATGCCGGCACTTGATGAGAAGTTGGCAAAATTTCTTTTGAACGATTCAAACCGTGTATTGCCGCCCTGTTTCAATTCCTTTGAATCCAATGAACGGTGATCGTAACGAACACCGCCACTTAGTGTTGCTTTGCCTATAGTTTTTT
>JAICTW010000125.1 GCA_025936195.1 Flavisolibacter sp. | reverse complement strand
ATATACAGCGAAGCATGTCTTTTCATCAGACGAAGTTTGCAGCAGAAGCTCAAAAAATTATGCCATTCGTAATTTGCAGAAAAAAGCATGCACATCAATTACGAGTTCAAAGCAAGGTGTAATGATATAGAAGCATTGGAATCAAAGTTGAAGGAATTGGATCCTTTGTTCATTGGAACCGATCACCAGGTGGATACTTATTTCAATATTCACAATGGCCGTTTGAAACTTCGCGAGGGAACTATTGAAAACTCATTGATCCATTATAACCGCATTAATACAGCAGGTGCCAAACAATCGGATGTTACGCTTTACCAACATCAACCCGATAAAAATTTGAAAGACCTTCTTATAAAAGCATTGGGTGTGAAAACAGTTGTAGATAAGAGACGCAAGATCTATTTCATTGAAAATGTAAAATTTCATTTCGATGAAGTGAAGGAGTTAGGAAGCTTTGTGGAAGTAGAAGCTATTGACAAAGATGGTTCCATCGGCATTGAAAAATTAAAAGAGCAGTGCAACTTCTACATTCAATTATTCGATATCAAAACCGATCAGTTCATAGCTGAGTCGTACAGCGATTTGCTGATGGCAAAAAAATCCTCAACTGTTTAAGCCGGTAATTTTTACTGTTAAGTATAAGCGATTGAATTTGTAGTTTTTAATTCGGATAATTTTTTGGCACGCCTTTTTTAGCATATAGTTGAAAGGCGCTATTATGCAAGACGGATTGAAAGATCAAAACGAATTGGATGAGCAATTACACGTGGCCGCAACCAATGGTATTTTAATTGAACGGCCATCTACCAGTCCTGATACACACCCTGTGAATGGCAACTATAGCTTACCTGATGAAGACGACGATGATGACGATGACGAAGACACGGAAGATGATCTGATCTTAGGCGATGAAGATGAACTAAGCGGCGATGAAGAAGAGTATGACGTAGAACTGGAAGAGGACTTGGACGAAGAGGACATAGATGAAGATGATCTTGTGATTGAAGCGGATGATGATGAAGACGATGAAGATGATGACCTTTGAAAACACTTTTATAAAAAGCAGCGATATTACCGCTGCTTTTTATTTTCCAACAATCTCTATCAACCGTTTGGCATCTCCAATAGCATAACCATTAACATCGTTGTTGAAAAAGGCCCAGATCTCATGGCCTTCCTTTTCCCACTTCTTAAATTTTTTGGCAAAATCCTTCAGCATTTCATCGGAGTAAGAGGAAGCATACAAAGCATGTGGCCCGTGAAAGCGGATGTAAATATTTTTTGCGGTGATCATTTCTGAATATGGAAAATGTGCTCCTGATTGAGAGATCACCAATCCAATATTATACTTTGTCATTAATGTAAGGCTGTCATCGTCAAGCCAGGAATTGTGTCTTACCTCCATTACAAATTCATATTTCCTATAGCTGGTTTTCAGCAAATGATATAAGTGTTCGGCTTTGTCGTAATTGAATTTTAGTAAAGCGGGCAACTGTATCAACACTGGTCCCATCATTTTTTGCATTGGTTCAAATACATTGAAGAAACGTTCCAGCGGCTCTTCCGGATCCGATAATTTTTTCATGTGGGTTAAATAACGGCTCATCTTTGGACAGAACAAAAAATCCTTCGGCACTTTCTTCGTCCACTCAATTACTGTTTCCTGCGTGGGCAACCTGTAAAAGCTTCTGTTGATCTCGGTTGTATCGAAATGTTCTGAATAAAACGCAATCCATTCTGCAGGCTTTAATTTGGGAGGGTAGAAAATTTCCTTCCAGTGTTTATAGCTCCAGCCCGAAGTGCCGATATGAATGCTCTTCTTCATTTCAAAATAAAATCCTAAAGAAACATGCCATACAACGGTTTGGAAAAGGCTGTCGTCAATACTTATGTTGCGGAAAAAACCGCGGCGTTTTTGAACAATTGAAAAAACTTCTTTTCAAAGGGAACACAAAGTACTATCCTGTTAAGCAAAAGCCTTTGCCTTCATTGCCTCTGTGCATTTTGATGGATCTTATTGGTAGTGCTGTGATCGTTATTCCTGTTTTGGGTGAGCTGATCTGGGCACCAATCTCCGCTCTTATTTTCTGGAGAATGTTTGGATTCAGTAAAGGTTTTTTGGGAGGAATTTTTTCTTTCATTGAAGAACTAATTCCCGGCGTTGATTTCATACCCACATTTACCATTATGTGGTTCATTCAATATGCCAAAAGAAAAAAAGAGAACTATTCCGTCCGGCCTTTTATGAGGTAATCACTTCCACTATTTCTAATTGCTTATTCAGTACAAGCAATTGTCCTGCAGCTTGCGGGACGATTTTTCCATATTGATCATCGCAACGCAATACTTCGGCAGGATACAAGCTGCACATGCGCAAGGCTTCTTCCATTTCAACACCTGCATGTTGCACTAAATTTTTAAATGCTTTGTGCATGCTCAACGCAGAACCACTGAGCACTCCGTTACATTCGTATTTATCACCCGCTAATTGATGCTGATAGGCACCAATATTGGTTTCTGTAACAGCATCCGTAATGGCAAATAAACGTTCGTTCATGATTTTTTTGGCAATGGAAACAGCAGCATAATCCACATGGTGGCCGTCGGGAATAATGCTCGATCTCGCTTTGGAATGATTGAAGGTTGCTCCCACCAATCCGGGCTGACGATGTAGCAAACCACTCATGGCATTGTATAAATGCGTAACAGCGGTAATGCCTTTTCCAAATCCATTGATGGCTTCATCATAGCTGGCATTGCTATGTCCTGCAGAAATAACAATATGGTGCGAAAGAATCAGGTCAATGACTTCATCGCTGCAAACTTCGGGAGCAATGGTGATCATCTTGATCACTCCCTTTCCGTATTCCAAAAGATCTTTTGCTTCTTCAATTGACGGAGAATGGATCAACTCTTTTATATGAGCGCCTCTTTTGATCTCATTCAGCCAGGGACCTTCCAAATGCAAACCGTAAACACCTTTGCCGCCTTTGTTCCAATAATCTCTTACTGCATCAATTGACTTTTTAAAAATCTCAATGGTATTGGTAGCCAAAGTTGGAACGAATAAACAAGTGCCCTCACGAATAAATTCTCCATACATCAACTGCAAGGTTGCAGCCTCGGGATAAACGGCCAGCAGTTTTTTGGCGGCGCCATACACCTGTGCATCAATAAAAGCTGGAGCAATAAAGCAATCATCAAAATGTTTGTGATTTGCTGATGAAGAAACTTCTGTTCCTGCAATAATACCATCAATCTTTCCCTCTTTTATAACCACAGCATGATTGGCTAACCATTCAGTACCTGTAAAAATTTTTTCGGCTGAAACAATTTGCATGCTGTAAAGCTAAAGAAAGAGGTGAAACGTCAATCGTCAATTCATGACTCATTCAATCATAAAAAGACAGGAGAGAGATAAATAGTAACCTATTGACAATTGAACAATGAAACAATTGCATCTCGCTATTGTTGTGAATTTACTAAGTCAGGAACTCTCAATTCACGTTTCACAATTCACGGCCTCACTCATACCTCCCCGATTTCATCATCACATCCTGCATGCCAGCAAAAATGGTTTTCCAAATCAAACCAAAGAAAGATTGTGTAGTAAGCCGCGCCACTCTTTTGTTTTGAGAAGTTCGTTCAACGCCGTCAGAGCCCGGGTTGTCTGGCCAAATGACAAACCGGTTGAGAATTTTGGTAAGAAATTTTTTTGTTTTGGTCTCACCAGTTTCTTCATCTGTTTTTCTAAGTGTGATGGAAAGATTATTGTACAACATGCGCACATTGCCGGTAGCGCTATAGTTTTCGCCACTCATATTGAATTCAAGATCATGAATAGTACAGGAATTGATTTGCACATTGGCCAAAGGAACGGCTACCTGGTTTAGCTGTGAAGCAGAAACATTTTTTACGGAGCCTGATGCATCAAAGCGACCGTTGGCTGAGTCGAGATATAGTTTCAATGAAAGCGAAACCGGGCTGCTGTTGAAAATGACTCCGTCAAATCCTGCGGTACAAACCGGATTTTTTTTAATGAGTTTTGAATCGTTGGTAACATTATTGGCGCTGAAGTCCAAATGGCTGATGGTTATCGTTCCTTCCTGATTGGTCTTCGCATCTTTTTCTGTCAGTTCGAGGCTGGCGTTTTTAAAAGAAATATTTTTTACCATGATTGTAGAAGAAGCTTTCAGCAATTGTTGGTGAGGATATTTGCCGATCTTACTTTCAAAATCAGGTGGCAATGTTTTATCATCATAAATTTTTACTTCGGGTTTTTCAAACACCACGCTATCTGCATCAATAATATTGTTGTGAATGAAATGGTCCAGCCTTGTATTCACAAACCTTACCCTGGAAAATTCAATATGATAAAGTGTGGTTTGCTGGTTGGCAGCTTCGTAAAAATCTGATATATCCAATGTAGGCTGAAGCTTGAAACTGTCCACTTCAAGTATTCTTTCCCTTGAAGAATAAGTAATTTCTTTTGCTTTCATTTTGTAAACAGAATCGGCGGTGCGGTATTTCAGATCATTAAACTTCATTGAAATTTCTTTAGTGAATCCGATCCTTGTTGTATCGCTGGCTGCAGCGCTGTCAATTAAAACATCCTCAAAAGAAGCATCGCACCTGTCAAACTGAAGCTTTACTGCTTCTGAAGTATCTGCATTTTTGTACAACAACTTTATTCCATCCAATTTAATTCTTCCCACGTAAATGCTGGTGATCTTTGGCTGGATGGCTTTCCATACGGGCACGTGATCTTCGGTAACATCATTTGGATGAACATGACGTGAAAGAACAATATCTGCCTTTCGCGACATGATCTCGTCAATTCTGATCTTTCGTGCAAACAGCAGATCAAAAATTTCAATGCCTTTCAGGTGTCCTCTTTCCAGGCTTAATTGCATGGTAAGCGAAGGAAGTGCATTGTGTTTTCGCAGGTATTCATAACGGCCGCTGTCCACCCGTATCTGTAGATTTTCCACCTCAACATTTCCCCCGTAAAAATTGGCTTTCAGTTTACCAAGCGTGTAGGTGTACAAACTATCCGAGCCCTGAATGATGAGTGTGTGGATCCGGTCTTTTAAAATGGGTTCGATAATGCTGTTGACAAAAACGAGCAGCAGAATAAATAAGGCTCCCAAAACAGATCCCGCAATGATCAAAGTCTTTTTGTAACGTCGAAACCATGCCTTTTCAGCCATTCGGCATAAGGTATAAAACCTATGCCATTACAAAGCGGTAGCCAATGCCTTTGATGGTGATGATCTCAATAGAAGGATCGTGTTTTAAATAGCCGCGAAGTTTGGTGATGTACACATCTAAGTTGCGGCTGTTGAAGAAAGAATCACTTCCCCAAAGCAATGTAAGGATTTCACTGCGTTCAACAATTTTATCGCGGTTCTCGTACAATAATTTCAGCAGTTCACTTTCGCGGTAAGAAAGCTTGCGTTGTTCGGAAGGATGATGTAAGGATTGACGTTTTGTATTGAAAGTATATTCACCAATCTGAACCTCTTCTGTTTCCTCTGGCGCAATAGTTTTATGTTTTAAAACATTTTCTATGCGAACAATTAGTTCTTCAATGCTGAAGGGTTTACGGATATAATCATTGGCGCCGGTTTTAAATCCATTCACTACATCGCTGGTTTGCGATTTGGCGCTCAAAAAAATTATGGGAACTTGTGTGTCCCGGTTTCTTATTTCATCGGCAATGGCAAATCCGTCTTTATTGGGAAGCATGATGTCGAGCACACACACGTCAGGTTTTTCCTTTATAAACAGATCAAAAGCTTTACCGCCATCACCTTCCAACACCACATCATAGCCACGGCTCTGCAAAGTTTCACTTACAATTTTTGCGAGGAACACTTCATCTTCTACATAAAGCACCTTTGCTTTCTTCATGGATCAAATTTGATGGAAATGTACACCCATTTCAGGATTTATATTTTGGAAGGCTGATCACAAACTTGCTTCCGTCACCCGGAATAGACTCCACGTTAATACTTCCATTATGCCGGTTAATGACATGCGCCACATAACTCAATCCCAATCCATATCCTTTTGCATTGTGCAAATTGCCTGTGGGCACACGGAAGAATTTTTCAAAGATTTTATCCTGATATTCCTGCGGAATTCCAATGCCGGAATCTTTGATGACCAGATTCAATTTGTTATTCTCACCTTTTATAATGATATCAATCTTCGGCGCATCGGAACTGTATTTTAAAGCATTGTCCAACAAATTAAAAATAACACTGACCATGTGCAGCCGGTCGGCTTCGAGCATAGTACTGCCTTCGGTGCTTATGTTTAATTGTGCATGATGTTTTTCAAATTGAAGACGCAGTGAAGAAGTAACTTCCTGCACCAGATCCTTCATGTCCAGTTCCTCGTATTGCAGATCAATTTCTTTCTTTTCAAACATGGAAAGCTTGAGCACTTTATCCACTAACAATGAAAGACGTTGCAGCTCGTTGGAAGAAATATCAAGGTATTCTTTGGTGCGTTCAGGGTTCAGATTGGCATTGAAACTGCGCAGGGCTTCAATAGCCACACTAACAGTTGCAATAGGCGTTTTTAATTCGTGGGTGATGTTGCTGATGAATTCATTTTTTATAGTGGCCAGTTTGCGTTGCCGTAAAAGATTCCGGTACAACAGCGTAAATGACAGCACTGTAAACGCCACTAAAAACAAAGAAAAGATAATGGGAGCAAGAATGCGTTTTACAATGAAAGCATCGGTGTCTCCAATATTCAAGCGATAGGTAATAGGATTTTGAAAACCGATTGTAATTTCATTGAAAGCAGGTTTGTTTGGAGCAGAGCTGGATTGCACACGGCTTATCTGAAAGGGAATGTCAAGATTTTGTTCGTCCAACCGCTTTGCATAAGCACTATCCAATTCTTTTATTTTGATGGAATCCTGCAAAGAATCCAGATCAAATAAAAACTGTATCATGCGGTCTCTTCTTCCCGGAAAGCCTTTATTGAAAACATGAAGCGAATCTATTTTTTGCGAATACACAACGGTTCCCTTACCGGAATCCTTTACTTTTTTCATCACTACATCAAGCATCCCTTCCAGTTT
>JAICTW010000122.1 GCA_025936195.1 Flavisolibacter sp. | reverse complement strand
TTAGATTACTTGGGTGGGTTTACTATTTTTTTGAATAGTTCTTTAAATAAAGTGTCGTCTTGTACTTAGCTGTACTGCTGCTTTCATCTGCTGTTGCAGCCTGTGGCGCAGCAGGCGCCATCGCACTCTTGTACGTTTGGTAATTCTATTGAACAATGAGAGTGTCCTCACAATAATTGCCGCAGTTTTTAAGCGGCGGGTGAAAGAGGTGATTTAATTGGCTTTAGCCAAATTAAAAAAAGGAAGTTGTGCTTTTGTAAACCTTCCCCTCCTCGGAGGGGCGAAGTTGAGAAATGACATTGCTGCAAACGACCAGGGGTGGGTTCTTCAACTAAAAGAATGATTGAAAACAGTAGTGAACGTTGCAAGTGATGAAAAGCGAAAAGAACGTACAAGAGTGTGACACAACAGGCGATCATAGTAGCAATGCGGATCGGCACAAAATAAAAAATGAGGGATGAAAATTTGAATAAAGAAAAAAGGAGCTAACCCGAGCAATGTTCTTTATCTATTTTTCACCTTTCTCTCTCAGCCCAAATAAAGGCTAAGAGCTAAAAGAGAGAAAGAAAAAAAGGAGATCGGCATTTTCTTCTTTAATTATAAACTGTTTTATAGTTAAGAACTTGGACGATAAGATAAAAACAAAAAGGTAAAAGATAAAACCAACTGCTTGGCATTTATCATTAGCCGCTGAATAAACTTTATAAAACAAATCGAAATAAATTATTGGAATGGCATTTACAGTAGCAATCGTAGGACGACCCAATGTTGGAAAGAGCACCTTGTTCAACCGTTTATTGGAGCAACGCAGGGCAATTGTGGAAGATACTCCCGGTGTAACACGTGACCGGCAATACGGAATTGCCGATTGGAACGGGAAGAATTTTTATGTTATTGATACAGGCGGATTTGTTCCGGACAGCGAAGATGTTTTTGAAAGGGAAATTCGAAAGCAGGTGGAAGTAGCCGTGGAAGAAGCCAGCGCTATTTTGTTTGTGGTGGATGTGGCAACCGGAATCACATCCCTTGATGATTCCATGGCTGACGTTTTGCGCCGCGCCACAAAGCCTGTTTTTCTGGTGGTGAATAAGGTGGATAATAACGAAAGGCTGTTGGAAGCTTCGGAGTTTTATAGTCTTGGCTTTGAAAAAATATTTTTTATTTCATCCATCAGCGGAAGCGGAACCGGAGAGGTTTTGGATGAAATTACTTCTTTGATCCATGAGGATTTTGAGATGGAAGAAGAGAAAGGCATTCCCAAATTTGCCATTGTTGGCCAGCCGAATGTCGGCAAATCTTCCCTGTTAAATGCATTGATTGGCGAAGAGAGGACCATTGTAAGCGAAGTTGCCGGAACCACAAGAGATACCATCCATACCCGTTACAAACTTTTTCAGAAAGATTTTATTTTGATTGATACGGCAGGCATTCGCCGCAAGGCAAAGGTGCACGAAGACCTTGAATTTTATTCGGTCATTCGTGCCATTAAAGCCATGGACGAAGCGGACGTTTGTTTGTTGCTGTTAGATGCTGAAAAAGGAATTGCTGCACAGGACCTGAGTATTTTCAGTCTGGCTTCAAGAAAAGGGAAAGGTCTTGTGGTTTTGGTAAACAAATGGGACCTATTGGAAAAATCAACGAATACTGCAAAGGAATACGAGAAGGCATTGAAGCAGCGACTGGCGCCTTTCAGTGATGTGCCAATACTTTTTATTTCGGCAAAAGAAAAGACAAGAATATTCAAAGCCATAGAAGTAGCCTTGCAGGTGTACGACAACAGACAACGGAAAGTTCCTACGTCACAATTGAATGATGTAATACTGAAAGCCATTGAGTCCTTCCATCCGCCTGTTGTTCGCGGCCATCCCATCAAAATCAAATATGTTACGCAACTGCCAACGGCAGTGCCTTCATTTGCCTTCTTCTGTAATTTTCCGGACGATGTTAAAACACCTTATAAGAATTACCTGGAAAATAAGCTCAGAGAGCATTTTGATCTTACAGGGGTGCCTATCCGAATTTTTTTCCGGAAGAAATAGGGTGCAAACCCTGTGAGGAAAATTTCATCAGCAAAATTTGTATTGTTCGCCCGACCGTTTAATTTTGCCGCCATTAGTAAACTAAAACCAAAGAACAATGAAAAAATTTTTAGCGGTGATTGTTATCGCAGGCGCACTGGCAGCTTGTAACAACAGCGGCGAATCTACAACAGGAAGCGACTCTACTACGATGTCTGATTCCTCAACTATGAGCACTCCTGCAACAACCGACACTGGCATGAATAAAATGGATACTGGTATGAATAAGATGGATACCGGTATGAACAAAATGAGTGCCGATACTTCTAAAAAGAAATAATTACTCAATAACAAATTTTAAAATCCCCCGGCTAACGAGGGATTTTTTGTTTACAGTTGGTAAAGCTTCATGAGGTTTTCAATTGCCGCTCTGAATTGTGAAAGCTCTTCCCTTTGCTGGTTAATGAAAATATTGTCTTCTAATTTACCGGTCACTGTTTCCATTTCTTCCTGGTTATCGTAAACCATTTTCCTGAATTCATTCTGGTAATCCTTCGCTCTTGATTCATAAATTTTTTGGAACATCCATTCTTTTATTTCCAACGCCCGAAATAATGATCTTTTGAAATTTTCAGTATCCAGCTTTTCTATTTTCAATAACTCAAGTAAGGAAGCGTAAGCATGTTGTAATTTTTGTTCTGCATATACTTTGCCATTCTCTTCGTAAAACTCATGAACACCTTCCCAGGTTTTAACTGAAGTGTTTTTGATTTTTTGCAGAAGCGTCTCAAGAGAGGCCGAAGGCAATAATTGTCCGCCAACATTAGCCCATTGCAAGCGAACGGGCTTTGAAGGCAAAGCTGTAATCAGTTCATCAAAAGATTTGATTGAATGAGCATTGGCAAAGGCAATGATATTTTTTATTCCGTAATAAAGCACCAGGTCTTTATAAATGTGGTAAGCTTCACTGACTTTGTGAACAGAAACCGGACGTGCATTGTTTTCAAATCCGGAACGATGAAGGATGATCGTTTTAATATTGTGCGAGGGATCTTCTAAAATAGCTTCTCCTGCTTGCCGCAAAACGTCCTCTGGAGTTTGAGAAGAATGATTTTTGTTTTGCGATAGTGCTGTAAATTTTTTCAGCAGGTTTAATGCGGTAAAAATTTCATTGACGCTGTCCGGCGCCAGAAAATCGTATTCGATGAATTGTGTCTTGTCAGTTCTTTTATCCCGGTCAATATACTTGCCTGCATTTCTTGCCAGCGCATATAAATTATACAAAAACCAGTAGGCCGGCATCACCGAAAGCTGATTGTTGCTAACATCATTACTTACCAGTGAAAACGGTAGAGGTATATTTAATTCATACAAATAATCACCCTTAGCCAATAAAGTAAATGTGGCAAACTTTGAATTGTGCTTAGTACTCACACAGAGTCCGGGCCAGAATCCTCGCGCCGATATCAATTCTCCATCGGCTGCGCGACTGTTGTGATTAGAACCTAATGTGGCGCCTGCGGCAATATTGCTTTGTCCCATTACCAATGCAGCGCATAAAAAAGAATTATTGTGGTGCTGTTCGTGTCCCGGAAAGATCAGTGAATTCAAAACTTCGCAACATGAAATGGTGGAATTGTCTCCCAGATAGGAGTTGATCAATCTGGCGCCGTATTTCAGTTGCGAATTCGAACCCATGATGAAGCGAACTGCTTTCACTCCGTAAAAGATTCTGCAATTATTACTCACGATCCCATTCACTAACTCGCAGCCTTCTCCAATTTGCGTAGCGGCTCCAGGAGAAGAATTGATGGTAAGGTTCTTTAACTTGTTAGCGCCTTTTATGTAGGCATCGCTGCCCACCCAAACATCTTTAATAATGCCGGTGTTTTTAATTACCGTTCTGTCGCCAATCATTCCATAATAACCTCTTTGATTGTTGAATTTTTTTTCGGTGAATTCCCTGAACTTATTCATTAAGGCTTCATCATCTCTGTGCCTCGACCATAAGTAAGCATCTCCAGGCAACATGCCATCAAACGGAAGTATTTTTCTTCCCGCATTTTCATTGCAGACTTCCACCCAAATGCGTACCGGTTCCTGTTCGTCTTCTTTTAAAATTCCATTGCCGAATTTGGCGTGATCTGTTACGTGCAATTCATCCACATTCAAAAGGATCACTTCATTGCCAATAATGTAATGTGCCATGTAATTGACATTGTTCACAATCACATTATTGCCGAAATCGCAGCTGATGATGGTGCTGTTGTACAGCCCAACAGGCAGACATACATTATGATATTCGAGTGAGACCGTTTCCAGTTTTCCAATCCGCACCAGGCCATGGAGCTTGCAGTTCTTCACCAGTTCAGGATTGAAAGCATCTGATACATGAATATTGTTCCAGTTGTCGGAATTGTTATTGTTTCGGACCAGCACTTCTATTTCATAAGCAGTAAGATTGCGGTAATGAATTCCGTTTTTGTTTTGCTGGTTCCGCAAATAGTATTCATCCTTTCCTTCGGGCAAATATTTTTTATCAACGAATTGATAACCTACAGAGGATAGTGGCTTTTTGATGATCTCGTTCATGCGCCAAAATTAGGGGAGGAAATGGTGAAAGCAAGAAAGGTGAGGAGTGCTAAGATGGGAACTTTCAAGTGTTGGATGCTTTCAACTTTAGTTCTTTTGCATCTGCTGATATTTTAAACCGGAACACCAGACAGTTGTGATTTGCCTTCAACTTTAAAGGACAGTTGCGGGATCAAACATGCAATTGGTTTAGGTGCATATTTACCAAAATTATTTCAGGCTGTCAATAACAGGACTGTCAAATCATCGTCTTCCAGTTTCGGTTTCATCTAATTTCTCCAACCCCTTTAACAATTAATCTTATGTTTGGCCGTTAAAAATTGACATATTTACAACTCGTGAAAAACCTTTGTCATTGACGCTTTTGAGCCGGATACTGCTTTTTTTTACACTGCTGCTTTTTGCTTTGGCAACAAAGGCGCAAGTCCCTGTTCAAATTCCGGTTCATTCCAATCTTCGTGTAAAAAAAATTGCAGTGAAGGCCGACAGCGTGATTCTAGACACGAGCAGTATCATTCCCGCCACATTTAAGATCAAGGATGTGGATACTTCTTTTTACCGGCTCGATTTTGTAAACGCCATCCTGCACTGGAAAATAAAACCTTCAATAGACAGTGTTCAACTTAGCTACCGGGCATTTCCATTCAAATTAAATTCCGTTGTGCAGCGATTGAGTTATGATAGCGTCATCAACAATGTCTATCTAAAGCCATTCGAGTTCAATCAAAACAACGAAGAGCAAAAAAGTCTGCTGGATTTCGGAAACATTCAGGCCAATGGAAGTCTTGGCCGCGAATTATCTTTTGGAAACAACCAGGATGCTGTAGTCAATTCCGATTTTCAATTGCAGTTGAACGGCATGCTTAGAGACAGTATTGAAATTGCTGCCGCCATCACCGATAACAATTTGCCTATTCAGCCCGATGGCACTACACAGCAACTCAATGAATTTGACCAGGTCTACCTACAATTTAAAAAGCACAACTGGCAAATGAATTTCGGTGATATCGACATTCGCCAGAACCAGATGTATTTTCTGAATTTTTATAAACGGTTGCGCGGCTTTTCTTTTCAAACTACCAATACACTTTCATCAAAGTCAAAATCAACTACATTAGTAAGTGGTTCTATCGCAAAAGGAAAATTCAATAGAAATGTTTTCCAGGGATTGGAAGGGAACCAGGGACCTTACCGTTTGCAGGGTGCCAACAATGAATTCTTTTTTATTGTGCTGGCCAATACTGAAAGGGTTTATTTGGATGGCGAGTTATTGCAAAGAGGCGAAGACCAGGATTATATTATCAACTACAACACTGCCGAAGTCACCTTCATGCCCAAGCGCATGATCACCAAAGATTCTAGAATTCAGGTGGAGTTTGAATATGCCGACCGCAATTATTTAAACTCGAATCTTTATTTGAGCCAGGAGTTTTCCATTAACAATAAACTGAAGATTCGCATTGGTGCTTATAGTAATGGCGATGCAAAAAATTCGCAGATCAATCAAACACTGGATGCAAGGCAAAGGCAGTTCTTGTTCAATGTTGGTGACAGTGTACAGAATGCTTTTTATCCGGCCATAGCACTGGACTCTTTTGCTACGGATAAATTGCTCTATGAAAAGGTGTATTACCTGAATGGAGCGCAGCAGGATTCTTTTTACCGCTATTCGGTGGATTCCAGCAAAGCAAAATATGCGCTTTCATTTTCGGATGTAGGTTTGGGTAATGGAAATTATATTCCTGACTTTAATGGCGCCAATGGTAAAGTGTACAAATTTGTACAACCGGTAAATGGTGTAAAGCAGGGACAGTTTGAACCGGTTATGATTTTGATAGCTCCTAAAAAACAACAGTTGATCAGTGTGGGTACGGAGTACCAGATTGACAAGAACAATGCATTGAAAACCGAATTCGCTTTAAGCAATTATGATGTCAATACCTTTTCAACAAAAAACAACGGCGATGATGCGGGCATGGCCGCAAGGGTTCAGTACTCGAATACCATTCCTTTGAATGCAGAAAAAAAATCTTCGCTGATCTCTTCCATTGATTACGAACATGTGGATCAGAAATTCAAACCCATCGAACGCCTGCGCTATGTGGAGTTTACGAGAGAATGGGGATTGCCATTGGTGTTGAATTCCGCAACCGAAAACATTCTTCGCTTGTCTTCTCAATTAAAAAGCAGCACAAGTGCATTGACTTACCAGTTCATGAATTACCAGCGCAGCGATGATTACAAAGGTTTTCAAAACATCATTCAGCATTCGATAAACGCAAAAGGTTGGACACTGAACAATCAATTAGCGCTAACCAGTTTCAATGGCTTTACAGGAAAGGGAAGTTATTTTCGTCCGGTAGTGGATGTGAGCCGCAAGTTCAAACAACTGGCTTCAATGCGTTTGGGCTTCAGGTATGCACTGGAAACAAATCAAGTGAAACGCGATAAAAGCGATACCTTATCACCGACCAGCTTTTCATTTGACACGTACTCTGCTTATTTGAAATCAGATG
>JAICTW010000523.1 GCA_025936195.1 Flavisolibacter sp. | reverse complement strand
CCTGCAAAAGTTTGTCTTTACATTCCGAAGTTTACGCAGAGGACCAATCGGAGAAAAGTCCTTTTCCATACAGCACTTCCGGTTCTGCTTATGAAATAAGGTTGGTACAGCCAAAGGCAGGAAATAAACATGCATCATTCCAGGTCATTCCTTCTGAGTCTGTTGCCTACACTTACGATCGCAATCCGTCTGATCCACGCATTGCTCATTCAATGGTACTTGAAACAAATGAATTCGGGCAGGTAACCAAAGCATCAAACATTGTGTATCCCCGTGTACAAAGACCTTCAGGTGTTGATCAAATTCCTGATAAGGTTTGGAACGAACAAAACAAGTTGCACATTAGTTACGATGAAACGGTTTATACAGATGATCTTATTGAAGATGATGTATATCGTCTCAGAGTAGCTTGTGAAGCAAAGAGCTTTGAGATTTCAGGCATCAGTTTGCCGGCAGGTTTTTATTTGAACAAGCAAGCATTGAAGACGGACATTGATAACGCTGTACAAATTTTGTTTGAAGAAGAATTCTCTGCAGGAAAGCAAAAAAGATTGCATGGACATAACAGGGTTTATTTCATCAATCCATCTTTTGATGGCGCTTTGCCGTTTAAAACATTGTCAAAGCTGGGTATCGGCTTCAAAACGTATCAACTTGCCTTTACCAAAAATCTTGTTTCCAAGTATTATGGTGCAAAGGTGGACGATGCCATGATGCTCAAGGCCGGTTATGTACATCTTGAAAATGATGAGCATTGGTGGGTTTATTCAGGTGATGCCATTTACGATCCTGTACCAGCCAACAATTTTTATACACCCATCGGCGCCAGAGATCCTTTCGGTAATGAAAGTTTTGTGCAGTATGATCAATATACTTTTTTGGACAGGCGTACCACCAATGCTATTGGCAATACAGTATCGGTGGAAAACGATTACAGAACATTGTCGCCGGTATTATTGACGGATGCCAACCTGAATCGTTTTGCAATAGAAAGTGATGAACTTGGTATTGTTATCAAATCAGCTTTGATGGGTAAGGAAGGGGCAAATGAAGGCGATACATTGGCTGATCCGACCACTAAAATGGAATATGATGTTTTTAACTGGAAGAATTCAGGGAAGCCAAATTACGTACATCAGTTAGCAAGAGAAAAACATGGAGTGGCCAACACCCGCTGGCAGGAAAGCTATTCCTATTGGGACGGCAATGGAAACACTGTCATGGTAAAAACACAAGCCAAGCCAGGGAAAGCAAAAAAATGGAACCCGGTAACCAAACAGGTAGAAGAAATTACCACAGCTTCCAGATGGATTGGTAACGGTAGAGTTATCATTAATAATAAAGGAAGTGCTATCAAAAAATTTCAACCGTTCTTCAGCACAACAAATGAATTTGAAGATGAAGGTGCTCTTGTGGAAACAGGATTTTCTTCTGTAAGTTATTATGATCCGCTTGGAAGATTAATCAGAACAGATTTGCCGAATGGCACATTCACCAGAACAGAATTTGATCCCTGGTATTTGAAAGCCTATGATCAGAATGACACGGTAAAAGACAGTCAATGGTATATTGATCGGGGAAGTCCTGATCCAACAATAATTCCGGAACCTCTTGATCCGGAAGTAAGAGCAGCTTGGCTTGCGGCGAAGCATTATGATACACCTGGAATTATTCACATGGATTCATTGGGTACATCGTTTTATACAATAGCTGATCATGCCAATGGAAAAA
This sequence comes from Flavisolibacter sp., assembly GCA_025936195.1. The sequence goes on along the minus strand of JAICTW010000523.1, from coordinate 1,418 downwards.
CCACCAGTATTTATTCCGAAAACGATAGTGGGGGAAGATACATATATCAATTCGATCAACTTGGAAGAAATGTATCACAAGAGTATGTGAACTTGTCTGGAACAACGATATATGGAAAAACAGCGGAGAAAGGCGAGCAATGGGTTTTGAAAGATGTGATGGGAAGGCAGGTGAGAATCTGGGATAACAATATTCGCGAGATGTATGGCACCTATGATAAACTGAACAGGCCCGTCAGCTTTTTTGTAAAAGAAAGTGGCAAGGATTGCTTAGTAACTCACACTGTGTATGGCGATTTGTTTGCCGATGCTGACGCTAAATCAAGAAACCTAAAGGAACAGGTTTATCAGGTGTATGATCAGGCGGGAGTGATTACGATAAAACAGGCTGACTTCAAGGGAAATGCTACCCATGTAGAACAAAGGCTATGTAAGGAATACAAGCAAAACATCAATTGGAACGTATTGAATGGACTCAATAATATAGCCAACATTGAAACTTCTGCAGCGGCTTTATTAGAAACTGAGACTTTCGTTTCTGCTTCTGTTTTGGATGCGTTGAACCGGCCACTAATTGTTACGTTGCCGGACCAATCTATCATTCAATCTACATACAACGAATCAAATTACCTGGATTCTCTGCGTGTACGCATAAGAGGTGCAGCTAACTTCACGACTTTTTTAGAAAGTCAGGATTACGATGAAAAAGGGAAAAGACAATTTGCTGAATATGGTAATGGAACTATTACAAAGTACTTCTATGATCCCCGAACATTTCACCTGACGGATCTTGTTACGAATTTGAATACATCGGATGGAGATAATGAAAGCGTCCAAAAGCTCAGCTACTTTTTTGATCCTGTTGGAAATGTTACACAGGTCAGGGATGATGCGCAGCAAACTCATTTCTTTAAAAATGCTGTTGTTTATCCGGAAAATAAATATGAATACGATGCCGTGTATCAACTAAGCAGGGCTACCGGACGTGAACATGCGGGTCTGGGTGGAAATAGTCAGCGCACCGAACAGGACTTGCCTTTTCTTACCCAACTGCCCTGTGAAAATGATAGTGTTGCTGTGCGCAATTACACTGAAAACTATGAATATGATGATTGCGGAAATATAAAAAAACTGCAGCATCTTGCTACCAACGCTAACTGGAATCAACGATATCAGTACGAATATCAGTTAGACATCAATAACAAAACCAACCGTTTAAAAGCCATCAGTTTGTCTGGTGATGCTGATGGCGTTTTTTCCGGCCAGTTTACTTATGACTTACATGGTAACATGACCTCCATGCCTCATTTATCTGCGGTCAACAGTATGGAATGGAATTTCAATGATCAATTAAACGCGGTTGATTTAGGCGGAGGTGGCACAGCTTATTATGTATATGATTCTAAGGGAAATCGTGTT
>JAICTW010000800.1 GCA_025936195.1 Flavisolibacter sp. | reverse complement strand
GGCATCTTCCTCCTTAACAAAAGCCTGGCTCATCACAAAATTTTTATCCCATACTGTGCATGGTATTCCTTTCCACTTTTCCAATGCCGTCATTCATAGTATCATAGGCATCTTTAGCTGCGTTTTTAATTTGTTTCGTTTCTCCACTGTTCTTATTGCGATTGTAAAGGATAATGCCCGCAATAGCGGCACCTACAATTGTGGCTGTTATCAAAATGCTTTTCATGTTGTTTGCTTTGAATGGACTTCTGCAATCTGCATACCACATAATGCTACAGGAAAATAACATCACGATACTGGCATGGTAATGGTTATACTCTTACTCTCTTACTATATATTTTTCATCAGGGGTAAGCAATCGTGATAATGATTTTGAAGTGAAGGAAGCTGTTGCTTACCCCTTCTTTTTACAACTCCTTTATTATTCCATAATATTTTTAAAGAAGAAGCGGCCTTACGGGGCCGCTTTGTTAACTACTGCTATATGAGGGAGATTGAGTAGAACGTGTTTGATGATGTAAAACTGCTTCGAATTAAAGCCATAGTCAAGTTGAACTGCTCTCAACGGAACTCTTTTCCATTTGAACTGCAATTTTTGGCGAATGAATTGTTTGAATACCTTTAAAAGGAGCCGCTTTGCTGTCAATCTGACAAACAAATAATGTTTGGAACGGGCATTGATAAGTAGCTTGCATTCTTATTCTTCATTTTAATTTTTAATTGAATTATGGTAGCAGAAAAAGGAACCATCTCCATTCATACCGAGAACATTTTTCCCATCATTAAAAAATTTTTGTACTCCGACAATGAGATCTTTTTGCGTGAACTGGTAAGCAATGCCGTGGATGCTACGCAAAAAATCAAAAGGCTTTCTTCATTGGGACAATACAACAAAGATTTAGGCGATCTCACCATCCAGGTGTCTGTTGATGAAAAAGCCAAGACCATTACCATAAGCGACCATGGCATTGGCATGACTGCTGACGAAATCAGGAAATATATCAACCAGATCGCTTTTTCGGGAGCCACGGAATTCCTTGAAAAATTCAAGGAAGCAAAGGACGCTAACGAGATCATCGGAAAATTTGGATTGGGATTTTATTCCGCATTCATGGTGGCAGAGAAAGTGGAGATTGAAACACTTTCTTACCAAGAGGGAGCTGAACCAGCACGATGGGTTTGCGATGGAAGCACTGAATTTGAAATTACAGAAGGAAGCAAACTGACAAGAGGAACAGATGTGATCCTTTACATCAATAAAGATTCAGAGGAATTTTTGCAGGAACATAAAATACAGGAGATCCTCGACAAATATGCGAAGTTTTTACCTGTGCCTGTTCAGTTTGGAATGAAGAAGGAAACCGTGGAAGATGGCACCAATGAAAAAGGCGAACCAAAATATAAAACCACTGAAGTTCCCAACATTATTAATGATACTGTTCCCATCTGGACCAAATCACCTTCTGAATTAACGGATGAAGATTATTTGAAGTTTTACCGGGAGTTGTATTCCTTTGCAGAAGATCCTTTGTTCTGGATCCATTTGAATGTGGATTATCCCTTCAACCTGACCGGCGTTTTATACTTTCCCAAACTGAAAAATGATTTTGAAATTCAGCGCAACAAAATCAAACTGTTTTC
>JAICTW010000110.1 GCA_025936195.1 Flavisolibacter sp. | reverse complement strand
CATCCACCAGGCATCAACACCCTTACTGTAAATTTTTTTGTTGATCAAATCCCAAAAGCCATTCCGTGCATTTTTATTGAACACATCATAAAACGTGGAATGATAACCGGGACCAACCCAGTCCTTTACGCTGTCCGCAATATTGCGTGTGTACAACCAACCATTTTTACTGAACTCTTTATAGGTTGAAATGCCTTCGTAAAACTTTGGCCATACGGAGATCATGAAATGCGTGTGATATTTATCATGCAAATCTTTGATCATGTTTTCGGGAGAAGGAAACCGTGTAGCATCAAACTCCTGACTGCCCCATTGATTTTCCTTCCAGTAAAACCAATCCTGCACAATATTGTCAATGGGAATTTTTCTCTTTCTGAATTCAGCAATAGTGGAAAGAATTTCACCCTGTGTTTTATACCGTTCACGGCTTTGCCAAAAACCAAAAGCCCATTCCGGCATCATAGCGGCTTTGCCTGTGAGGCTACGATAACCTGCAATCACATCATCCATGTTGTTTCCATAGACAAAATAATAATCGAGTTGTTGTCCTGCTTCGGAAGAAAAACTGTAACTGTTTTTTTCCTTCTCTGTTAAAGGCGGCAACCATTTGAAAGAAAGATAGGACTCGCCACCATAAGGGACCCACTCTATTTTAAAGGCATACTTCTTTCCATTTTGGAAATCAATATCTAAAATAGCAGAACCAGGATTCCAGTTTTGCCTCCAGCGGTCCAACACTAATTTATTGTCAATCCAAACTTTTAAATAACCTGCATAGGTGAATCTGAATTTGTGAATGCCATTACAATCAGAAGCCACACTTCCCTCCCATCTTGCCACTCCTGTTTCAGGCTTGAATCCTTTGGGAAGAAATAATTTGGAATCACCTAAAAATTCATAGCTGATGTTTGACTCAGGTCTTTGTACAGCAATTTTAGAAGGATCATTTTTATCATTACTGTAGGTTGCTGTTAACCAACCCTGCTCACCACCTTTCGAAAAAATTTTCAAATCGGTTAATGGCTGATAGGGACGGATATCACCAAATTTCGTAAGCGAATAATTATCCCAGAGAATGCCATAGTTCTTTTTCGAAATCAAAAATGGAACAGCCACTTCCGTATTGTTTTGAAACAACTGAACCTGGTACGTTTTGTAATTCACTAAGCCATCCTGGTGCTGGCCCAAACCATACCAGGCGTCATCAGGGGATGTAACAAAACCCTGGCGGATGTTGTATAACTTTTCTCCATCAAATACGGCAGGTTGAATGGAACGTCCCAGTTCTTCTTCTGCTAATATTTGTTTTCCCGAAACATCAAAAAACGAAACACTTCCCGTTTGCAAATCCACAACAGCAATCAGCTTCGATGTTTTCAAACGCACTGAGTTGTTAGAACGCTCCACATCAAACTTTGCATTTTCTTTTCCACCGGTAATAATGAGACTTTGCATCGGTTGCAGATTTTGATCTGCAATTCCAATTACCCTGATGATATTATCGGCAATCACTTTCAGTTGAACCGCTTTTGCATTACCTGAAAATGCTGAATCAGGATGCACAATAATGCCATCATCCGTTTTGATAAAATCACCAGCTCTTGATGACAAAGAAATCACCAGCAGCAGGAGCATTGAAAAACTATATCGTATTGTATTCACAATTAAAAAACTTTTGTTTGCGTCACAGTGAATTTTGCTTTGAGATCGGCGACCTGAATTTTGAAATCACCCTGCTCTAAATGTTTCTGCAGATCGGTTCCTACAAACGCCAGTTGCTGCATCGGCACTTTAAAGAGAACCGTTTTGGATTCACCTGCATTCAATTCAATCTTTTCAAAACCTCTCAAACGTTTTACATCCGGAGTTAATGAAGCAATAAGATCAGAGATAAATAACTGCACCACTTCTTTTCCTGTTCTGTTGCCTTTGTTGGTTACTGTTACGGAAATAGTTGCTGTTTCATCCGGACTAAAACTATTCTTGTCAACAGAAAGATTGCTGTAAGAAAATGTTGTGTACGATAAACCAAAACCAAAAGGATATTGAGGATGGGTATCGCCGCCCTGCGGATTGCCGCTTCCTTCCGACGGTTTGTGAATGTAAGGCACCAGATCATTTACATAACGTGGATAGGTAATGGGAAGTTTACCACTTGGATTGACATCACCGGTAAGAATATCTGCCAATGCATCACCACCATAATTTCCCGGAAGATACACATGCGCAATAGCAGCAGCATTGGGTTCAATTTTACTGATGATCCTTGGACGTCCTTCATTCAAAACAAGCACAACAGGTTTTCCTGTTTTGAACAAAGCGTTCGCCAATGTCATTTGATTTTCTGACAAACTCAAATCATTGGTATTGCCTGGAGTTTCGGTGTAACTGTTTTCACCAATACACAATAAAACATAGTCAACATTAGTAGCAGCTTTCACAGCAGCGTCAATATTAATGACCGTGTCCTGATCATATCTTGCTTTTTGTTTGTAAGCAACTCCCGGCACAAACATTACATTTTTTGTTCCCAGTTTTTTCTGCAGTGCTTCCAAAATCGTGTTGTACTTCGCTCCGTATTCGTCTGTTCTTTCACCTTGCCATGTGTAAGTCCAACCCCCATTTAAGCTGCGCATGGTATTGGCATTCGGGCCGGTTACCAATACCCTGGCATTTTTCTTTAAAGGCAACGTGCCGTTTCTATTTTTCAAAAGTGTGATGGATTCTGCCGCCGTGTTGTACGCTGCTTTTTCAAATTCAGCAGAAGCAAATTTTGGATAGTCTTTTAGGTAAGTAACAGGGGTATCAAAAATTCCGATTTCATATTTCACACGAAGAATTCTTCTCACAGCATCATCAATTCTTTCCTGGGAAACCTTTCCTTCGTTCACCAATGCAATGAGATCAGTACAAAATTCTTTGTAATCATACGGTATCATGGACATGTCAATACCTGCATTGATGGCAAGTCCAATCGCTTCTTTAATATTGTTGGTTATTTTATCACGCCGATATACGTTTTCAATATCCTGCCAGTCGGTAACAATAAAACCAGTGAAGCCCAATTCATTTTTTAAAATATCGGTGAGCAAATGTTTGTTGACATGTGTTGGAATGCCATTGATCAATGCCGAATTCACCATTACGTTCCTTGCGCCTGCTTCAACAGCCGCAGTAAAGGGAGGCAAATGATATTCACGCAAATAATATTCAGGGATCCAGGAATCCGTTCTGTCGTGTCCCGATTTTGGATCGGAATAATCCAGGTAATGTTTCAAACTCACGATCAGCTTTTCTTTGCTTCCCAATGGATCCTGCACACCGTGAATAAAAGCAACTCCCATTTGCGAAATGAGATAAGGATCTTCACCATAACCTTCCCAGATACGCGGCCACAAAGGATTGGTGCCTAGGTCAAGCACCGGGGAAAACGTCCACGGTGCACCGACTGCTCTTGCCTCATAAGCCGTAATGACACCAGCATTGCGAACAAGCTCAGGGTTCCATGTAGCTGCTTGTCCAATCTCTTGCGGAAACAAAGTAGTACCGGCCACATAATTCACTCCATGAATATCATCCAAACCATAAAGAATTGGAATTTTCAATCTGGTTTGTTGTGCTGCCGTTTGCAGTTCAGTGATCAATCTATTCCAGTCGGATGCGGATTGCAAAGGACCAGGCGTATTTAAAACAGAACCGATCTTGTAATTGACAACAGCATCTTTCATTTTATCGTTGAAAGAAAATTTTTGTCCTTTTGATTTTCCCAATGATTCAATGGACACCTGTGCCATCTGACCTACTTTTTCTTCCAGGGTCATTTGCTTTAGCAATGCATCCACTTTGGTTTCAATAGCAGGATTGATGGTTTGTTGCGCATGAATTTGATGGAAACAAACTGTGGCGATTGCAGCCATTACAAATCCTAAAAATTTTTTCATAAATAGTTAATCAATTAGTGAGTTAATCCGGTTGATAATTTCCATGCAGGCACGGGAGTTATGATAAGGACATTTCCAAATTCCTACTTTGTCTTCCTGTTTCATTGGTGAATAATCTTCGTGAACACCCCAATTCCATTCGCCGCAATTTTTATCACGAATAAAGCTCTTTACAAATTCCCAGCTTTTTACTGATTGTTTCAAATATTTTTCTTCACCAGTATTTTGCCAGGTGTTAAAAAATCCGATCATCGCTTCGGCCTGAGGCCAGGAATGTTTTTGTTTGATGAGATGATCTTGTTCAGGATTGTATTCATACCAAAGCCCACCATCCACATCCAAACCTTCTTCTGCTGTTTTCGCTATTTGAATAGAACGCTTTTTTACGTTAAGAAGACAGAGATCATTATTCACCAGTTCCGCTGCTTCCTGTATCAGCCACGCCGCTTCAATATCGTGACCGTAAGAGATGATCTGTGATCTTTCATTCCATTGTTCATCAAAAAACAAAATAAGGTGATTGGTCTTTGGCGAAACAATATGGTTTAGAAAAATTTGAACCAGTTCATTAAGCTGTTGCTTCAACACTTCATTCGAATCAACACGATAAAGATTAGCAAAGGCTTCCAGCACGTGCAGATGCGTGTTCATAGATTTTTTTTCGTTGGCATCTTTTACACTCAACCGAAGATCATCAATTTCTTTCCAGTCCCTTGTGAATGCTTCAAAATAGCCTCCGTATTTTTCATCATAGCTGTGTCTTACAATATCGTTGTAAATACTGATCGCAGCCTGCAGTGCATTTTTGTTTTTGCTGACACAATAGAACTCACTTAATCCATACACAGCAAAAGACAAAGCGTAGACTTGTTTTTTGGTATCGAGAGGCCGTCCTTTATAATCTACTGTCCAATACACACCACCAAACTCTTTATCAATAAAATGTTCAGTGAAATAGTAAAAAGCTCTTTCCGCAACCGTTAAATATTGTTGCCTTTTTGTGAGATTATATGCTGCAGAAAACGTCCAGAGAATTCGTGCATTCAATACAGAACCTTTTGGCGCTTCTTCATAAATTTTATTATCGTGATCAACCTTTCCAACAAAACCTCCATTCCTTTCATCAATCGTAAACTGCATCCAGTAAGCAAGAATGTCTTCCAGTTCCTGCAGCAATTCCTCCCTGTATTTTCGTAATACGTCCTTCATGATCTAAACATGCAGTTTCGTTTTTTTGGTCTCCTGTTTTTCTTTTTTATTCTGCAAATTTTTATCAATGATCTTTTTCAAGGTTTGAACCGATGCAGCAGAAGTCAATCCATCTTTTGCCGTATTCATTACATAGTCCAGCAGTTTATCAATTGTAGATGTAGCCACATGCTGACGCGTATCGGAAGAAGCATAATAAATGAACACGGTTCCATCTTCATCAGCAATCCATCCATTGCTGAATAAAACATTGGAAACATCACCCACTCTTTCTTCACCTTCCGGCGCCATGAAATATCCTGCAGGCTGATAAATAATTTTTGTTGGATTGGCAAGATCCGTCATGAACATGTACAAAGTATAACGCAGGCCTGCCGCCGTATTGCGAACTCCATGCGCCAAATGCAACCATCCATATTTTGTTTTAATAGGTGCAGGCCCTAAGCCATTCTTTGCTTCATAAACGGTATGATACACTTTCGGATCAATGACAATTTCCTTTTCAATCACTGCAGGATTCATGCAATTGCTCAAGCCCCAACCAATGCCGCCGCCATTTCCGGTTTCAATAAATCCATCCTGAGGTCTTGTATAAAACGCATATTTACCTTCTACAAATTCCGGATGCAAAACCACATTGCGTTGCTGCGGTGAAGGTGTTTTGAGATCGGGAAGCCGTTCCCAATTCAACAAGTCTTTAGTGCGGATAATGCCGCATTGTGCAATGGCAGCTGATTGATCACCTGCAGGTGCAGAAGGATCGCGGCGTTCGGTACAAAACAATCCATAGATCCATCCATCTTCATGCTGTACTAAACGCATATCATAAACATTTGTATCCGCTTCTTCTGTTTGCTGAAGTTCAACTGGATAGTCCCAGAACTGAAAACCATCCACACCGTTATCGCTTTCTGCTACAGCAAAAAAAGACTTACGGTTTGCTCCTTCCACTCTTGCCAGCAGATAATATTTTTCATTCAGCTTTATAGCGCCTGAATTAAAAACAGCATTGATACCAAAACGCTCCATTAAATGTGGATTGGTCTTCGGGTCCAGATCGTACTTCCAGAACAAAGGAGCATGTTGTGCTGTTAACACGGGGTAGCAGTAACGTTCATACACGCCATTACCTGATTTTTCTTTTTCGTTGCGCCTACTTACAATTTCCTCCTGTGCTTTTCTCAGTGCTTGTAAACGCTTTTCAAAATTTGTACTCATCACTTTTCATTTTTTATGACACGAATTCTTATCGTGAATGGTGAACCGGTAATCGTGAACTGGAGCGTTCTTTAGATTGTTATTCTCCTACGATAATTTGATGCAAAAGAGCTTTACTTCATCAATGGATTTGCCGGTGGCAAATCCCTGCACAGCATTCATCATCTCTTTCATTCTTACAATTGTTTCTGACCTAATGAATACTCCAACTTTGAACACATCTTCAATTCACAATTCACGACTGACGATTCACGTTCTTCAGTTCTCTAACTTATCCCACCATGTTCTTTTCAAAATAAACACGATGATCAATAATATCACAATCGTGATCAATAGCGGAAGCTTCAACCATAGCACCACATACATGGGTAGTATGGTTAAGCATAGCTGCGCAATAATGCCTAAAACCACGTTGAACATATCGAGCTTAAATCTTTTGTTGGGTTCAAAGGATGGATTTAACAGCACAACATCCTTATGAATTGGTTTCCAAAAACCCCAGGGTTTTACAGTAGCATAAAATTTCCTCAACACTTCATTGTCTGTTGCAGGAGCCGTATAGGTCCCAATCAAACATCCAGCAATGGATAACACAAACAACACCGGCCACCAGTATAATTCCAATCCATGAATAATTCCATTCGCTTCAAATGCTGCCAACAATACTGCCGGAACAATTCCTGCCATCATACCCCAAAAAAATCCATTGGCATTAAATCGCCACCAATACCATTTTAGCATATTGGCTGCAATGTACCCGCCATACAAACCGGAAACGATCCATTGCAAAATGCTGTTCACATCTTTCGCAAAAAATCCAATCGTTACGCCAATAACTACCACTATAATTCCAGAAGTGTAATTCACCGTCATCACTTTTCTATTAGATGCATGCGGATTGATATACTTCAAATAAATATCGTTGGTGATGTAAGCCTGCGCCGCATTTAAAGTTCCGGAAAATGTTCCCATGAAGGCGCCGAGTAATCCTGTCAATACAATTCCTAAAATTCCGACAGGTAAAAAATTATTAATGGTAGCAGGTAACACTCTTTCAAAATCAACACCACCT
>JAICTW010000326.1 GCA_025936195.1 Flavisolibacter sp. | reverse complement strand
AATAGCAATGCAGATGGCTACACAATTATTCAACTTTATTTTAGGAATCGCTTCAAAAAAATAAAAGCAGTCGCTTAAATAAACTGACTGCTTTTAAGAATAACTGAGACAAGAAAAGTTTCTTCCACCTAAGTCGCGGGCCTTACTTCAACCTGCTTAATGCCTTTTGTATCCTTTCAAATCCTTTTTCAATATTCTGCATGCTGTTGGCAAAGGAAATGCGGATGCATTGCTCGTCACCAAAGGCCGAACCGGTAACAGTTGATACATGTGCGGTATTCAACAGATACATACAAAGATCATCAGCATTGTTAATGGTGTTTTCGCCATCGCTCATTCCGAAATAATAATCCACACAGGGGAATGCATAAAAAGCGCCATCGGGTTCTGTAAATTCAAACCCTTTGATTTCACTCATTAACTCCATGGTTCTTTTTCTTCTTCTCGTAAATTCTTTTACCATTTCATGCGTGGCATCTAATGGAGAAGTCAATGCAGTAATGGCTGCCCTTTGCGTAATGGAACTGGTGCCACTTGTAAATTGTCCCTGTAATTTTTCGCAGGCTTTTGCTATTTCAACGGGAGCAGCAATGTAACCCAAACGCCAGCCTGTCATCGCAAAACCTTTGCTCAAACCATTTACAATAATGGTACGCTCCTTCATTCCTTCAAATTGCGCAATGCTTTCCATGCTGCCGCCATAGTTGATGTATTCATAAATTTCGTCGGAGATGATATACACTTGCGGATGACGTTTGAACACTTCTGCCAATGCTTCTAATTCTTCTCTATTGTAAACCGCTCCGCTTGGATTGCATGGAGAGGAGAACATGAAAAGCTTTGTGTTAGGCGTAATGGCTTCTTCCAATTCTTCCGGTGTGATCTTGTATCCGTTGGCAAATGATGTTTTTACAATTTTGGGTTCGGCGCCGGCAATTTGCACCAGTGCCTGATAGGTTACCCAAAAAGGCGTGGGAATGATCACTTCATCACCTTCTTCCACCAGAGATAAAACAGCATTAGCCAGACTTTGCTTGGCGCCGGTGGAAACAACAATATTCTCAGGTTTATAACTAAGATTGTTATCTCTTTTAAATTTCAAACATACAGCCTCTCTTAAATCCAGATAACCTGCAACAGGAGTGTAATGACTCCAGTTTTCATCAATTGCTCTTTTTGCAGCGTCCTTAATATGTTGTGGCGTATCAAAATCGGGTTCGCCTAAACTAAGGTCAACAACATCAAAACCTTTGGCACGTAATTCACGTCCCAGTTTTGCCATTCGTAGTGTTTCCGGTTCGCTAAAGTGGGAAAGCAATGATGAGAGTTCCATACTTTGATTATAGATTAACATAACAGGGGATTGATAAGGGCAAATGTAAGTAATGCCCGTTCTATTTGGTGTATTGCAATTTAAATGTGGAAAGATCGGGAATTCTTTTTCGCTTTCGCTGCAATTCATATTGATAAATAACCTGACCGAGATTTTTCAAAAAAGGATAGCCTACATTTTGATATTCGTAATGATCATCGTTGTAAATGCCATCGCTGTTGCAATTGATGGAAGCCGATAGAAAGAATTCAATATTGTTTTTGAAGTCAACAATGTAAGCCACGTCCGTTAAAAATCCATAGGCATCTCCTTCTTTGTTGAATATTCTTATGTTCGGATCGAGATCGCCTTTGCCGCCGTAGAGCAACAACTTTGCATAAGCTCCATTATAGCTGCTGTCGTATTGAGGAAAATCAGACTCCTGAGGTTTCATGGACATATAACGATGAACGAATTCATAGTCTTGTTTTGACAAATGGAACCGCTGTTTTTTGTGAACCGCTTCAGGAAAGATCACACTTTGCAAAATGGAATGAAGATCGGCCAGTGTAATGCGGTTCTTTTTTGAAAAATCAAAAGGCTGATTGACGAGTTGATCGCCATTGTAATATCCTTTTCCCAAAAAAGTTTTTCTGGGTTGATACACCAGTTTACTTTCCACTAAAGGTTGTTCGTAAATAATTTTTGAAGAGCTGTCATAAAACTTTACCGGGTTGGTGTGCCGGTTCTCATCTTCGGTTCTGCTGATGTCAAGACGGTGAATGATCTGCACACTGTCGTAACCCATTTTATGAAGTGTGTTATTAATGTATTCCTGTCCCAAAAATTCATACAGCCTGTTGAATGCATCATTATCACTTACTAAAAAAATTCTCTTGATGTAGTTTTCAATCGTTGGCCTTCCGTCTGGTGAATTGGGATCATTGTAAACCGCGTCCTGTCTTGAATAAGCGGCATCTGTTATCATAGTTGTGTTCTTATCCAGCGCAGGAATATTCAATTCATGCAGCCTTTGCAATGCCAAAAGAGAAGTCGGCATTTTTACCGTTGAGGCCGGGTAGAAATATTGTTTGGGATCAATGTTGAAATAATAATTTTTGAACAGCGGGTGATTATTTGCCTTCCGGTCAATTTGTGTATAGATGATCTTGATATGCCAGGTATTGTTGCTCCGAAGCAATGAATCAAAATATTCCGGATGCTGTTTCAAAAGATCATTTAACAAAGCACTTGTCTCAATTCCTTTACTGGCCTTGATTTCCTCGGATGGTGTCATGGAAAGTTTTTTGGTAAAACATCCTGAAAGGAGTACAAATAAAATGAAAAGAAAGGACAGGATTTTGATCTGCATAAAGCTAAAATATCGCTAAAAGCCTTTGAACAGGCCTGTTCAGTCGTTCAAATGCCGTATGATTAAAGACTGAAATTAAGGTGAAAAAACTATCTTTGCCCACTCTTAAAAAAACCGTGTATGCAACTGAAAGGCCTGATCCGCTTTTTTACCGTTCTGCTGATCATTTATTCTATCTATGAATTATCCTTTACCTGGATAGTGCGCAGTCATGAAAATAAAATGGCGGCGAAGGCGAAGCAATTTGTCAAAATCAATTATCCGAATGCTGACAGCGCAACCAAAGCCGCGGCTTACGATGTCCGCTACAAAAGGCTGTTGGATAGCACCAAAGATGAAACTGTTACTTACGGTGTCACTGGTGCCATCAGTTACGACAAGGCAAAAAAAGAAGAACTGAATCTCGGTCTGGACCTGAAAGGTGGTATGAACGTGACCATGGAAGTGGAACTCTCAGGAATGTTGCGCTCCATGTCCAGTAATTCAAAAGACCCCAACTTTTTAAAAGCATTGGACAATGCAACGGCAAGAAAAGCAAACACAGGTGCCGATTATATTGATCTATTCGCTGAAGAATATCATAAGTTGAATCCAACAGGCCGCCTGGCTTCTTTGTTTCTTTCGAGCAATGATATCAAAATCACCGATAGCGATGAAGAAGTGGTAAGAAAACTGAAGGTAGCTGCAGGCGATGCATTTGACAATACCTTCCGTGTTATTCAAACCCGGATTGACAAATTTGGTGTAGCACAGCCTAATATCAATAAGGACAAAGCCCGTAATATTATTACTGTTGAATTGCCGGGCATTCAGGACCCTGAACGTGTTCGAAAATATTTGCAATCTTCCGCTAACCTTGAGTTCTGGCCCGTGTATAAAGACTGGCAACTATCCAGCAGTTTCATGGCCGCCGACAGGGATTATTCGGCTTATTTAAGCGGTCAGACGGCTGTAACGACAGCAGATACTTCTAAAAATACCAGTGATACACTGAAAGGAAGTCAAAAAGCAGATACTGCTGGAAAGAATGCCACAGATAATAAACGTTCTTTTCTGGCAGAATTCTTTAAGCAGCCGATCGGTGGTGGCATTGCTTCTATTAGTGTGAACGATACGGGCACTGTTCTTAAAATCCTGAACTCTCCCATCATCCGCAAAGATTTTCCTGCTGATGCCAAATTTGCATTCGGTATTCAGCCTCTAGACAAAAACAATAAAAGATTACCTCTTGTTCCTCTATATGTTTTAAGAACAGAAGGAAAAGACAAAGCGCCTATTGATGGTAGCGTCATCACTTCTGCTTCCCCCACATTTGACCAGTTAACAAATAGTCCAACGGTTTCAATGGACATGAACGCAACCGGCGCACGTTTATGGGAGCAGCTTACTGAACGCAGCTACAAGGACACTATGCCCATTGCCATCACATTGGATGAAATTGTTTATTCTGCTCCCATAGCACACAACGGAAAAATTTCCGGTGGCCGAACGGAGATCTCCGGCGACTTTACAGTTGATGAAGCCAATGACCTTGCCAATATTTTAAAAGCGGGACGTTTGCCTGCTCCTGCAAAAATCGTAGCCGAACAACAGGTAGGACCCACCCTTGGAGCTGACGCGGTTAATGGTGGTTTCAAAGCCTTCATCTTTTCTTTCATTGTGATCTTTACCCTGATGCTGGTTTATTATAACACGGGTGGTCTTGTGGCCGATCTGTCACTCATACTGAACTTGCTGTTTACCGTTGGTATTCTTTCTGCCCTGCATGCAACACTTACTATGCCCGGTATT